>JBGTIE010000443.1:0-3453 GCA_041745855.1 Lysobacterales bacterium
GCTAGCCGACTCCAAGGACGCTCCGGTGACCGCGGTGCTTCTGATCTCGACTCGCTCGGCTGAGTGGACGTAAAGGGATGCCTGTCGCCTGGCGCCAAGGGGACCTGCTTGTGCCAGACGATGCGGTCGCGCTGGGGGTGATCGGGACGGTGCAACGTGACACCCACCGTGTTCTGGTCATCAGCCATAGTTGTGACATCGCGAGTGCAGCAGACACCGAACCCAAGGTGGAACTGCTGATCGGAACCATCGTTCCGGAAACGGCGGCGACATCCCAGAATGGCCACTCGATTCGCACGCTGCATCTTGGTGCCGACGGACAAGGCGCGATCGAGTGGGGGCAATACGGCATCGCCCAACGATGCGAAGTTTCCAAGGCCGACCTACTGCAGCACGAGCCTTGGACCGAGCGGTGCTACACGGGCGAACAGCGCGCACTGCTCCGCCGCTGGCTGGCGCAGCGCTACGCACGCTGCGAATTTCCCGATACCTTCATCAACTGGCTCAGGGAGAGCGGCGTGGGCAGCCGCTTCGAGAAGCTCGGCAAGCGCAGCTAAGCGCACCTGGTCGGCATCTATTTCGATTTGGATGACGACAGCGAGCGCAACGATCCCGACGACCCATACGTTCTCGGCATCAGTCTGGTTTACGACGCTGGCAGTGTGGAGCATGCCGCTGCCGCGGAGGAAGCCAGGGAGGGACTCGAAGCCATCTTCGCCCAGCGCTGCAAGGCGAGTGGAGAATGGAAATGGATCGAGCTGAACTATTGCGATGCGCTGTCGGAGGAAGTGTTCAACCTGCGTGCCGCAAGGATGTTCCGACGTTGGCGCTTTGAGCATCGCAGCCTTGGGGGTGAGCCGATGGACACAACCGAATAGCGCCCATCATCATC
The DNA here is from genome assembly GCA_041745855.1 of Lysobacterales bacterium. Classification (GTDB taxonomy): domain Bacteria; phylum Pseudomonadota; class Gammaproteobacteria; order Xanthomonadales; family SZUA-5; genus JAWLAT01. The sequence goes on from JBGTIE010000443.1 coordinate 893, forward strand.
GATCGGTCCAACTCTCGAACTTGCGAGCTCTCTGATCGGTCGCTCAAGTCCATCTGTCAACGCGCCCCATAGCTATCGATTGATGCGGTTCGCTCCCCTCACCGACATCCTACGCCGCCCAACCTCACCCCTTCTGGGCCCTGGGCCCTGAGCCCTGTGCCCTCAGCCCTTGATACCTCCCCTCCACCCCCTCCGGCCCCACCGAAAACCTCCGATAAGTCCACTGATACTGCCCCAACGCCCTCCGCGCACACGCCTCCACATTCGCATTCAGCCCAGCCGCGTCAGCAACAACCGGTTCCGCCGCACGAAACCGCAACACCCACCCATCCCCATCCCCCAATCGCTCCGCCCAGACAAACAACACCGTCGCCTCAAACCGACTGGCGAGCTTCGGCAGCAGCGTCATCGTCAACGCAGGCTGGCCGAAGAACGGCGCGTAGTCGCCTTCGCCTTGTTTGGGTTGCTGGTCGGGCAGGATGCCGAGCGCAATGCCTTGCTTTAGGACATCAACCAGGCGGCGGACGCCCTGGCGGGTGGCGGGGACGGGTTCGGCGCCGATGCGAGCGCGGACGCGGTTGAGGAGGGACTCGAGCCAGCGTTGGCGGGGGGGTCGGTACAGCACCGCCAGCTTCACCTGATTGCCGACCCACAGGTTGGCGATTTCCCAGGCGCCCAGATGCGGGCCGGCGAGGATCAGGGGCTTGCCGCTGGCTACGGCTTCATGGAGCAAGGCTTCGCTGCCGTCGGTCTGGACTTTGGCCAGTACCTCAGCCACCGGTCGATACCAGATCCAGGCCAGCTCCAGCGCGCCGCGGCCGGTTTCGATCAGGCTGGCGCGGGTGAGTTGCTCGCGTTCGTCATCGGTCAGCTCGGGCAGGCACAACTCCAGATTGCGACGGGCGATGCGGGTGGCGTAGGCGTTGCGGGTGTACCAGTAGCGGCCCAGTCGGCCGCCGATGGCCTGCAGCGAGCTCAGCGGCAATCGGGCCAGTAGCCACAGGTACGCGCCCAGCAAGCGCCCGGCCATCGGCTATTCGCGCCAGAAGGCCGGCGTGAGCAGGACGATCACGGTGAAGATCTCGAGCCGGCCGAGGATCATCGCGAAGGTACAGACCCAGGTCGCGAAGTCGTTCAGGCCGCGCATGTCGAGCGCAACATCGCCGAGTGACGGGCCCAGGTTGGCGATCGAAGAGGCGACCGCGGAGAAGGAGGTGACCAGGTCCTCGCCGCTGGCCATCACCAGCAGGCTGAGCAGCACGAAGGCGATGAAGAACACCGCCACAAAACCGGCGACGGCCTCGAGCATCGCGTCGGGCAGCGCGTAGCGGTCGAGCTTGACCGGGAACACCGCGCGCGGGTGGATCACGCGCATGATCTCGCGCCAGGCGAGCTTGGCCACGACCAGGCAGCGCACCACTTTCAGGCCGCCGGTGGTCGATCCGGCACAGGCGCCGATCAGGCCCAGCGCCATCATGAAGGCGGGCAGGAAGGCCGGCCAGGCGTGGAAGCCGTCGCGGGTGTAGCCGGTGGAGGTGATGTTGGAGGTCACCTGGAACAGCGCTTCGCGCAGGCTGGGGCCGAAGCCGTCGTAGCCCTCGTACAGCCACAACCCGAGGGTGACGATCAGCAGTCCGCCGAGCCAGATCGCGATGAAGGCGCGGAACTCGGCATCGCGCATGTAGGCGGTGAAGGTGCCGCGGCGCCAGGCGACGAAATGCAGCGCGAAGCTGATGCCGCCGAGCAGCATGAAGACGATCGCGACCATCTCGATCAGGACATTGTCGAAGTGGCCGAAATTGGCGTCGTAGTTGGAGAAGCCGCCGGTGCCGACGGTGGAGAAGGCATGCCCGATGGCGTCGCTCAGACTCATGCCGGCGAGCCAGTAGCAGGCGATGCAGGCCAACGTCAGGCCCAGGTAGATCGCCCACAGCGCCTTGGCGGTTTCGGCCACGCGCGGGGTGAGCTTGGTGTCCTTGACCGGGCCGGTGGTCTCGCCCTTGGTCAGCTGGGTGGCGCCGATGCGCAGCGTGGGCAGGATCGCGACCGCGAGGATGACGATGCCCATGCCGCCGAAGAACTGCAGGAACTGGCGGTAGAACAGCACGCTCTGCGGCAGGGCCTCGAGCGAGACGATCACGGTGGCGCCGGTGGTGGTCAGGCCCGAGACGCTCTCGAAGGCAGCGTCGGCCAGACTCATGTGGGGTGGGCCCAGATAGAAGGGCAGCGCGGCGGCGGCGGTGGTGCTGATCCAGACCAACGCGGTGACCAGGAAGCCGTCGCGCAGGCGCAGGTCCATCGTGCCGCGGCGGCCGAAGAACAACAGGCTCAGACCCAAGGCCAGCATCACCAGGCCGCTTTCGAAGAAGGCGACCCAGCTGCCGTCGTCCAGACCGAGCACGATCGATGGCAGCACCATCACCACCGCGGCGGTCTGCACGCCCCCGACCGCGCGCAGGATGGAGCGGGTGCGCGGCGTCATAACGCGGTCGGGCGGACCCGGAACAGCAGCTCCACGTCGCGCACATAGCGGCGATTGGAGACGAACAGGATGACGTGGT
>JBGTIE010000444.1:0-2608 GCA_041745855.1 Lysobacterales bacterium
GCCAGTTGATCGAGCAGCACCGGCGCCAGCTGGTCGGCCGCGGCGGTGACCACGATCGCATCGAAGGGCGCCTCCTCCAGCCAGCCCGCATGGCCATCGGCGTGCTTGCTGCGAAGATTGCGCAGCCCGAGTCGGCGAAAACGCCGACGCGCCTGGTAGAGCAACTCGTCGATCCGCTCAACGGTGTAGACCTCATCCACCAACTGGCTCAACACGGCCGCCTGATAGCCCGAGCCGGTGCCGACCTCGAGCACTCGCCGCGGCGGCTGGGTGCACGCCGCCAGCACTGCCTCGGTCATCCGGGCGACGATGAAGGGTTGCGAGATGGTCTGACCCAGCCCGATCGGCAAGGCGGTGTCCTCATAGGCACGGCTGGCCAGCGCTTCGTCGACGAACTCGTGCCTGGGCAGTCGCCGCATCACCTCCAGCACCTGGGCGTTGGCTATGCCGTTGGCCTGCAGCCGCGCGATCAGGCGATCCCGTGCCCGTTGCGAGGTCATTCCGCTGCCGCCTGACAATGGCCGTTGCGCGTTCATTTGTTGAGGGTGCTGATCCAACTGGCGACGTTCTCCAGCGCACGATAGCGGGTCAGATCGACAGTGATCGGCGTGACCGAAACAAAGCCGCGGCGGACCGCGTCGAAGTCGGTCCCCGGCCCTGCGTCCTGCTCCGGCCCGGCCGGTCCGATCCACCAGATCGGCCGTCCGCGCGGGTCGTGCTGCTGCACGCAGGGCTCGGAGCGATGGCGGTGACCGAGCCGGGTCACCTCGAAGCCCTTGATCTGATCATAGGGACAGTCCGGCACATTGACGTTCAGGATCGTGTCGGCCGGCAGCGGATCGTCGATCAGCCGCTGCACGATTTGCAGCGCGGCCTTGCCGGCGCTGTCGAAATGCTCGCCCCGATGATCCCGGCTGACGAGCGAGACGGCGACCGCGGGCAGGCCGAGGAAACGACCCTCCATTGCTGCGGCGACGGTTCCCGAATACAGCACGTCATCGCCCAGATTGGCCGAGTTGTTGATCCCGGACACGACCAGATCGGGTTCGTCCTCGAGCATGCCGGCCAGCGCCAGATGAACGCAGTCGGTCGGCGTGCCGGCGACCCGATAGCGCCCCTCGCCCAGGTCGTGGACGCGAATCGGCTGGTCGAGGGTAAGCGAATTGCTCGCGCCGCTGCGGTCGCGGTCCGGCGCGACCACACTCACTCGCCCCAGCACTGCCAGATGACGCGCCAGCACGGCTATTCCCGGCGCATCCACGCCATCGTCGTTGCTGATCAATACATGCATTCACACTCGTCCCTGTGCGATCCAGGCGCTGCCCGCTCACGGACACGCCAATCTGACCCGAGACCTCTATGATACGGGTTGAGCGGCATGACCGGACCGTAGCGCATCCGCAGCCGACGTCGGAAGCGGCAGGCGCGAGTCGCGTCAGCGGACCATTTCGTGCCGATGCGCACCGATCAAAGGAACCGCAAGCGAGGTGAGCAAGGATCCCACCGAGGCCGAACGCCAGCTGTTTCGCGACGCGATCGGTCCGGTCCGACCGATCGAGGCCGAGCCGCTGCCGCAGGCACCGCGACCACGTCCGCTGCCGCGCCACAGCCAGGCCGATGAGGCCGATGTGCTGCGCAGCCTGGGACGCGAGCAGCCGGTACTGGAAGGAGCCGAGAGTGGCGAGGTGCTGAGCTACATTGCACCCGGCTATGCCCATCGCTATCTGCGCCGGCTGATTCGCGGCCAGTACGTGATCGCCGACGAGATCGACCTGCATCACCTCGATCTGCGCCGTGCGCGCGCACTGCTCGCCGGCTTTCTGCGTCACAGCCAACTGGGTGGGCGGCTGTGCCTGCGCCTGATCCACGGCAAGGGCGGCCAGAAGGGTTCGATCCTCAAGGCCATGGTCGAGCAGGAACTGGTCCGCCGCAGCGACGTCATCGCCTTCCACTCCGCGCCACCGGGCCAGGGCGGCACCGGCGCGGTGGATGTGCTGCTGCGGCCGAGGTGAGGGGTCGATGCGTCATCTGTTTGTCGCCTTGATCAATTTCTACAAGCGCTGGATCAGCCCGTTGCTGGGGCCACGCTGCCGTTTTCATCCGACCTGCTCCAGCTATGCCCGCCAGGCGCTGCTCGATCATGGTGTGATTCGCGGCGGCTGGATGGCGGCGATGCGGATCCTGCGCTGCGCGCCGTGGAGTGCGGGCGGGATCGATCCGGTGCCCGAGCGCTTTCGCTGGTGGCCGCGCCCACCGCGCACCTGCGGCAGTGAGGACTGCCACTACAATGATTCCCCACCGACGCACGACGACGGCAGCGAACCCAGGGATCGCCAATGAATCGCTATCTGACCCGCCTGACCGCGCTGATCGCCTTGCTCGGCGGCGGCGCCTACGCTGCGCTGCCAGGTCTGCAGCTGGACGGCACATTGCGCCAGGGCGAGCTGGTCAGCGGTCGCAGCGCGCATCTGGTCGAGGTCGATGGGCGACTGCTGCGGCGCGGCCCGAACGGGGAGATCGTGTTCGGTCTGAGCCGCGATCAGACCGACGTGGAGTTGTGCGTCGACGATGGCCGCAGCGGCAAACGCTGTCAGCGCCTGCCGGTGGA
>JBGTIE010000445.1:0-7588 GCA_041745855.1 Lysobacterales bacterium
GATGGTCCAGCCCAATGGCGGCGCGGCGATGGTGATCGGCTCGACCAGCTTGAGCTACGCCAACAGCGATATCGCCTGGATGCGGGAGCTGAACCGGCAACTGAAGCTGCATCCGGTCGGCGAGGCGATGCGTCTGGCGCGCAACAGGCTCTACCAGATGGGACCGCAATACGGCGACGTAACCATCAGCGGCGTGCTGCTCGGCGACCCCGCGCTGATCGTTCGATAGGCCCTTCAGCAAAAATGGAATGCGTCCGCAGCAATGCGGGCGCATTTCGTTACCTGATTAGCGTCGAAGCTCAGCTACGCCCTTGGGAACCCCGAGTTGTACTCGGGCAACGAAGCCAGATGAAGCGCTGAGGTACGCGACCCGAGTACAACTCGGGGCTCCGACGCCTCAGCTGAGGTTCGACGCTAATCAGGTTTCGTTATGCATTGTGTGGAACCCCGATCCTTACTTGAACTGGGTGGAATTGGTTACTCCGGGACGGCGAGATAGGAACGGCCGAGCGATAGACGACGTAGGTGCGCGACTGCAAGCTGCATTGAGGGCTGAGTCCGCACCAGGCCGCATCGCAACGGCACCTCAACGCGTCGCCAGCACCATCCGCACCAGATCGGCCAGCGAGCCGGCCTCCATCTTGTCCATGACGCGGGCGCGGTGAATCTCGACCGTGCGTGGACTCACATCCAGCACATCGGCGATCTGCTTGCTCAGCTTGCCGGTGATCATCAGGTCCATGACCTCGGTCTCGCGCGGGGTCAGTCGTTCGAGGCAGAGCCGGGTGCGGGCGCGGTCTTGCTCGACCCGCCGCCATTCCTCGCCGATGGCCAGTGCCCGCCGCACCCGCCGCACCAGGTCGTCGTTGTCGAAGGGCTTCTCGACGAAGTCCAGCGCGCCATCGCGCATCGCAGCAACCGCCATTGCGACGTCCGCCTGGCCGGTCAGGAAGATCAGCGGCAGCTGCACCGAGCGCTCGATCAGCACGCGCTGCAGGGCCAGCCCGTCCATGCCGGGCATGCGCACGTCCAGCAGCAGGCAGCCCAGCTTCTCCGGTCGCAGATCGTCCAGAAAAGCCTGCGCCGACGGGTGCATTTCCACATTGAACCCGGCGTTGCGCAGCAGACGATAAAGCGCATTGCGGATGCCTTCGTCGTCATCAACCACCGCGACTGTCAGTCTCTCGGGCATGCGTTTGGATTCCGCTTCCAGGCCGGGACAGGCCCTTCACGCCAATGTAACGCAGTTTGCCGTGCCGTGGGCCTAAGCAGTTCACCCGAATTCTGGTCGTCCGGCACTTGATGGTGACGGCCCTCTTCCAGTTCCCAGAGCCACGCTCGATAGTCCAGCAGGAGCAGGACGAGGAGCCTGAAGCCGAGTTCGAGGGTACGGGGGAACGCCGAGGCCTTGTTGCGGTGCTGAGCGATGACGTCTGGATCAGAAAGTGGATCGATCAGGGATCTCAGGCAGGCATGCACGGAGATCGGTCATCTGGAAGAGCCCTTGCGATGGGTTGGATGCGCTGATTGCAGATTGCATGCGCTAAGTATATGTTATTACAGCGAATAATGGTGGGAGTTGCCTAATTTAACAGCACTTCACGAGGCAGGCTGTTGTGGAGGAGCAGACGCGCTGCGGTGTGCGCCTAAGCTAGCGTCACGATATGTCAACTTTTTTCGCTCGCGAGCACGTGTGCGCTCCGCACGGTGCTATGCTCGGCGGGTATGCAGGGCAGTGGCTCGCCCTTTGGTCTACCGCCAGCGTGCAGGCAGTGCCTGATGGGGCGGAATCGGAAGTCATGATTCGGTAACGCTACTGTCATTATAGACGCTTCAGGGGGAATTGATATGCGCAGTCGGACACACTTTTTCGCATTGTTCATTTTGCTGGTCTGGCCGTATGCGATTCAGGCGCAGACTGTTATCGATGTGAATCCGGCTATTGCCTCTGGACAAAATTTCGCGCCGGTGCAACGACTTGTGCTCAGCGACACGTCAACTGCACCGGCCACCATTATCACTCAAACAGCGGAAGTAATTGTCCCCCCTCCCAACGGTGTTTTGTACCCCCGCAGTACGCCCTTCAACCTGGTGAGCGCACGTGTCTTTGATCCACAACTTGGGCCTTCTGGTCAAGTAGTTGATCTGAGTTTTATCAGTGTCGTTTACGACGTGGTGCTGCGTGGTTTTGCGAACGATGCCACCACTCCGAACCCTGGCCCCACGCCCCCTCCCACTGGCGGTAATACGGTAAGAGTCTACAATGCCGACACGAGCAACACGATTCTGGCGCCCAATCCGACCGCGCGCAATGCTTGGCGGCAGGCGGCCCAGAACGCACTGGCGTCGCGAGACTTGCTGAATTACATTGATTACAACGGCAATCCGGCTCCATTGCCGCCGAATGGAAGTCCGGATTGGGACGTCATGTTCAGCCAGGCGTTTCAGCCGGAAGATTATTTGATGATCGCCGAGCGCGATGGCAATACTTTTTTCAATGCCACTCCACTCAATGCGCAGGGCATCCCGATTCCTGGCGCCAACACATTGCGCTATGGCTGTCGCAATGGCGTCCCGATGTCGTCGGCGTGCAACGGGGGTGGGCTGTCTCGTCAGGAATACGATTGGAATATCGGTATTGCGATGACCGGGTATCAGGCGAACCAGCCGGGCGTAGTGACCATTGCTTCGGTGGGCAGATTTTTCCAGGACACAACTATTCCTCCAGCGCAGCAACGAGTCTTTGGCTTGCGCATCGAGAACAAGGGCGGTGCCGATGTCAAGTTTTTCGGGCTTGCTCTGGATTCCTTCGACAATAACGATCCGTTGCCTCGTCCCGACTACGGCAGCCTGCCGACGCCCTATCTGACGACCCGGGCAACTGGCGGAGCGCGTCACTTTTTTGTCAACGGCGATGCGTTCCTTGGCCAACTGCCACCGGATCGGGAGGACGATGCGGAGCTTGGGGGGGACAACGCGGTCGGCCTGGAAGACGAGGACGGCGTGGTGTTGCTGACGCCCTGGACGCCGTCGGCCAATGCGCAAACGATCGACTTCGCAGTCAGGGTGGGCGCGCCAGGTTTCCTGAGCCTGTTCATCGACCAGAATGCAGGCATTAACAATACGTTGGTCCGAGCCACCTTGCAAAGCGTGATCTCCGGGCCGGCGCCGGTGACCATTCCGGGCGGCGGCGCCTTCGGCGATGTGTTTTTTTCCGCGGCCGGGGTCTACAACTTGCGCGTAGTCTTGCCGGCCAACAGCGGCATCAGCATCGCCACGCGTTGGCGTATCACCAACGCCGCGGGGCAGGGTGGCAACAACAGCTTCGCCGGGGCATCGACCGGCGAGGTCGAGGACTTCATTTTCGTTTCTGATGATGCCGTGCCAGTGAGTCTGGCGTGGTTGGTGAGTTCACTCAACGACGGCCCGGACCAGGACATGGTTGTGCGCTGGGCGACCGCCAGTGAAACCGGCAATGTCGGCTTCCGCTTCATAGACGCGATCAGCGGATTGCCTCTGCATCAGGGCTTGATCGAATCGACCGTCGTCGACAGCGACGAGGTCACCGAGTACGAAGCCCATGTGGCTCGGCCGCAAGGTATGTTCTACGTCGAGGATGTAGACATCTTCGGCACGGCAGAGCGCCACGGCCCCTTTGCTCCCGGCGTTGAAGTGGGTAGTCGGCCTGTCCTCGAAGCGATCGACTGGACCGGGATACGAGCTGAACTGGAAGTGCGCGAAAGTCGCGAATCCGGACAACCCCAGTCCGGCGTGCCATTGCGGCTGGAGACCGACGTTGCTGGTGTGCACCGGCTGACCCATGCGGATCTGCTGGCGGCTGGATACGACCTTGCCGGCATCAGCACAGACCAGCTCGCCCTCACCGCAGGTGGCGACCCGGTCGCATTCCACACCAGTGCTGGAGCGACATTCGAAGCGGGCGACTGGATCGAGTTCATAGCGGCTCCCAGCCCGACCAAATACAGTCGCTACAACGTGTACAAGCTGCATGTCGATCACCCCGACGCACATCGGCGCATTGCCGATGCAGGGGCGGCGGATGCGTCACAGCCGGCCGTCAGTATCCACACGGAAGTGGCCAAGGTGGGTAGCGCGCGGCGTTATGGAGTCTCCTCGCCGTTGGCCGATCCGTGGTTCGACACCCAGATGACGGTCACCACAGCGCCCAAGCGCTGGGATTTTGCTTTCCCGGTCGACTTGCGGGACGCTGCTGCAGCTGAGGCAACTCTGCAATTGCTCAGCTATGGCATCACGCAGTTTTCCGACACTCAGGACGACCATCATCTGATCGTGAAGCTGAACCTCCAGCCGGTGGCCGATCTGTGGTTCCGCGGTCGGGAGCTGATCGATCTGGAGATCGCCTTCGACGCCAGCCTGCTGGTGGATGGAGACAACCTGCTGACGCTGGAAATGCCGGCCGATACCGGTTTTTCGGCGGACGTCATCGCCTTCAAGTCGGCCGAGATCCGTTATCAGCGCATTCTCCAGACACGTGCGAATGAGTTGGTGTTCGACGTCGCGGGTAGTCGGGTGGCGCTGCAGGGGAGCGTGCCGGAGGATGTGGTGATCTATCGCGAATCCCCGCGCGACGTCGTGCGGATCGATCCAGCGATGCTGCTCGACAGTATCTTCGGCGCCGGCTTCGAAGCCGGCGAGCAGGCTTCCCAAACGGGTCTGCAATTGCCAGGTCTGGCGCAGGGCGCGCAGTTCCACGTCCGCTCCGCCGCAACCTTGCCGGCACCGCGCGTATCGCTGGGGCGAGCTACGGTCGACCTGATGTCGACGCCCGCCGACTACCTGATTCTCGCTCATCCGCAGTTTGTCGATGCGGTTGAGCCACTGGCGAACTTCCATCGCCAGCGCGGATTGACGGTTCGGACCATCGACGTGCGCGACATCTACAGCCAGTACGCTGGCGGTCTCGCGGATGCCCATGCGCTGCAGCGCTTCCTGCGTGACGCGGCCGGACCGCTGGGGTACCGCTATGTACTGCTGGCCGGGGGAGACACCTACGACTATCGAAATGACCTGAACGTCGGTTCGGTCAGTTTTGTGCCGACGCTTTACGCACCCAGCAGTGTGTTCGCCAACCACGCTCCGTCCGATGGCATGCTGGTGGATCTAACCGGCAATCGGGTTCCCGATCGGGCCATCGGTCGGATGCCCGCGCGAACGGTGGGCGAGATGGAGACGATGGTCGCAAAGACACTCACTTACTACGGGCGTGACTACCGTCGACGAGTGGCTCTGGCTGGAGATGAGCGCGATGGAAATTTGAATTTCAGTGCCCAGAGTGAGCAATTCATCGACGACCTGGGGCCTGACTGGTCAGTGCGGCGCAGCTATCTCGATCAGACCACGGTGGCGCTCGCGCGCGACCAGATCATCGCCGCTTTTGACGAGGGGCAGTCGCTGCTTACCTTCGCCGGCCACTCCGCGTCCTCGCTGTGGACCTTCAAGGGCCTTTTCTCCGCCTCGAACGTCGCGCTGCTCGCCCCGCTGAACCGGCCGACCGTGGTCGCGCAGTGGGGTTGCTGGAATACCTACCACGTCAATCCCACGTACAACACGATGGGCCATGCCTTCATGCTGGCTGAAGCCAAGGGCGCTGCAGCCGTGCTCGGTTCGGCGACTTTCACGTATGCGAGCAGCAGCACTGCCTTTGGCACTGTACTGATGCCGCTGCTTGCCGATCCGCAGTACTCCATCGGCGAAGCCCTGATGCTGGCCAAGCAGGCCTTCGATCCGGAGGTCTACCGCGACGTGGTTATCGCGTGGACCATCCTGGGCGACCCGGCCCTGACGGTCGCTGATTGAGGAAAGGCGCAGGGGGTCGACGACTCGGCTCCCTGCCCTTTTTCGGATCGATCCCCGCGCCCTGCGGCGCGTTGTCCGACCGGCTGAGTGCCGCTTTCGGCCGATGCCCCGTCCTGCCTGCCTGCGAGATCAGGCTAGCCCCCAAGTCATGGCGGCGCTTCTGTAGTTCTACCTGATCGCGCTTCCTGGGTGCAGTCTTCCGCGAGCGAGCCGCGCGCGCTAGCGCGCTGGATCCGGCTGCCGCAAATTCTCACCGACCACCAACGGCTCCCACCCGCGCCGCGCCGGAGCAGGTCGTCGTTGTCGAAGGGTTACTCAACCGCGTCACTGCGATAGCGCAAGGGCAAGCCCGCGAAGGCGAAGCAGATCTTCGCGCCGGCGACGTGGTCGTCGCGCCAGGCCAGATCACGATCGCCCCGATCGGCCGCCATCTCATCGCGGACCTCGCTTCTTGGGCCACGCGACACCACGCGGACAAACCCGCGAGGATGTGGCACGCCCACCCGATGTCCGCACTGGCTCCCCACGGACCGGAATCGGGCTCAAGCGGCCAACCCGGGCAATGCCGTGGAGGTTCTCGACCGGATCCCGGTCCACCGCGTAAACGTCAGCGAAAACGACCTCTTGGAGGTATTCAAAAGCGCGAGGCTACGGACGTTTCGTCGTTTTGCGCAGCGGGCTAAGTACTTCTACGTACGTAAACGCCCGAATAGTTAAGTGACCCGTGCTAGCGGACTCTGGCCTCAACGGGAATCAGCTCCAAAGCCTATTCCCGCTGCAGGTTTTGATCGGTTGGTAGCGGTGCAACTCAGCGTTTCACATCCGCCCAGCCTTGATGAACTCGTCTCATTTACCAGAGGACGCCATCATGAGCTTTCAAACCACCATTCTCGCTTCGACCTTGTTGGGCTGCGGACTCATCACGCCCATTCAGGCCTTTGCCTCGACCGTCGCCAATGAAGCCGAATTGCGCCTTGGCACCACCGGACAGGTCCGAGTGAGCCACGAGGACCTGCTCGCGCAGGGCATTGATTGGTCGGGGAAGCCGGCGAGCGCACTGAGACTCTCGCGCGGTGCCAGCGTGACGCCGATTCGCTATGAAGGAAAGGCGGCATTTGGCCCGGGCTCGGTGGTGTCCTTCTTCGGCCAGGCGGTCAGTTCCAGCGCTTACACCAACACCGCCGTATATCGATTGGCGGTCGATGGTGCCGGCGTTGGCTCGCCACGCTTGCCTGCGACCGCCAATGGCAAGAAAAACTGCCGTCGTCATGGCGGAACGAGCGATGTGTTCGTCCATGATCCCAATCGCGGCTTTGATATGTCCTCGCCGCATACGAGCGCCTGGTACGCCCAGCGCGTGACACGCTCCAATGTCGCGCTGGTCGGTAGCGATGAGAGCTTCACCCTGGTCGACAAGGTGCCGGGTGCCAGCGGTGAGAAGATCACCGTGGGCCTGTGGGGCGGGATCAATCACATCGCGGTGAACCCGGATCACTCGGTGCGCCTGCTGCTCAATGGCAGTGTGATCGCTACCCGCCAGTTCGATGGGCTCAGCTACCAATCGATTTCAGCCGCGCTGCCGCCCGATATGCTGCGCAATGGTACCAACACGCTGCGGCTGGAACTGGTGGGCGACACCGGTGCCGCCACCGATGTGGTCTATCTGGACGACATCCAGGTGGAATACTCGCGCAGCTTGACGGCGGTCGATGATCGCATCAGTTTCGCCAATGCCGCCGCGGCGACGGCG
>JBGTIE010000446.1:0-2774 GCA_041745855.1 Lysobacterales bacterium
AGAGCGGTCGAAGAGCAAAAGCGAAAAAACAACCGCGCAAAAGCAAGAGCTTCGCCAGCAGGCTGGCTCCTACGGGAGCAAGAGCAAATGCAAGAGCAAGGGCAAGAGCCCCACCACATCAGTTTGACTCGCACCCGTCAGCGGCTGTGCGATTCAAACTGAAGTTGGGTGAGGTCGTTTGCGGCGGAGATTGGTTATCGCCGACCTCCTACTCGAACTCGTACGCGTACGAGTACCGCGATGCTGAGTACGAGTACGAACCCGCTGCTCAGAATGCTCAGCAGTGCTCGCCCAAATGGGGCTCGGCGTCACACGGGCACGACGACTGGCGGCTTGAGTCCCTGCTTCACGGCTCGGCGCGCGAACTTGCGATCGTCGAATGACAGCAATTGTTCGCAGTGGCCGGCGCTTGCCAGATGCAGTGCGTCCGCGAAATCCAGCCCGGCCTGATGCGCGCGGATGGCGTCGCTCACGCGTTCCCACGCTTCGACATGCACATTCGGAAGCCCCAGCAGATGCTCCAGCACTGCGCAAACGGCTGCGGGCCGCTGCTCGTAAAAGCCACGCAACACCCATTCCAGCTCGAGCACGACACTGAGCGACACATACAGCGCGCGGTGCGACTCCAGCACGCGGCGCGCAATCGCTCGCTGGCGCTGACCTTCACGATCGTCAGCGTCGTTACAGTAAAAGCGCGCCAGAATGTTGGTGTCCAGTGCGATCATCGCTTGCGCCGAAGCAAATCGGCGGCGTCGAAATCCGCCAGCCGCCGCGCTACGCCCTTGGCGGGCGGCTTGACCATGCCGAACCCTGCTTCAATGGTGCTCGGGTTGACCCGACGTCGAACCACAAGGCGAATCCCGTCGCCATCGTCAACGAATTCCACCTGCGTACCAGGTACCAGTCCGAAGCGCGCCCGTACCTCGGCGGGAATCACGACCTGGCCTTTGGCGGTGAGTGTGGCGGCGGCCATGGGCTTGGACTCCTGCTGGGCGAATCGCCAGCTTACCAAGTAAGCGGATGGTGTTCAAGGAGCCGGGAAGCAGCGGTTTCGCATCCGGACTCGCCAACGTCATCCCCCGTCCACACCGCTGTCGCCCAATCGTCGCGAGATTGACATCCCTGCCGGCTACCGTCGCCGGTATTCATGTCCACCCACACGCAGGTCAGCCCCGATGAGTTCTTTCCGCCAGGCCCTCCACACCCAACGCTGGGACGATCACCGCTACTACCACCACAGCCGCATCAACCAGACTTTGCATCTGGTCAGCGCGCTGAGTTTCCTGGCCGCCTATGTGATGTTGTTCGTCGATCCGGTGATGTCGGCCTGGCTGGCCTGGATGGTCGCGATGACGACCAGACAGGCAGGTCATTTCTTCTTCGAACCAAAGGGTTACGATCACATCAATGACGCCACCCATGAGTTCAAGGAAGAGATCAAGGTCGGCTACAACCTGCGCCGCAAGGTCGTGCTGCTGACGATCTGGGCAATGTTGCCGCTGGCCCTGCTGTTGAACCGTGATCTGTTCGGGCTGTTCCAGCCGCATCAGGACGTGGAGGGCTTCCTGCGCAATCTCGGCTGGTCGTGGCTGTGGCTGGGATTCGCCGCGTTGATCTTCCGCGTGTTGCAGCTTGCCTACACTGCCGATCTGCAGACCGGCGTGGTCTGGCTGACCAAGATCCTGACCGACCCCTTCCACGACGTGAAGCTCTATCACCGTGCGCCGGTCCATCTGCTCAAGGGCGAGTTGATTGACCCGATGCATGCGAGGCATTGATCGGGTAGGGGAGAGCGCGTCGGGCTGATGCCGCAGCGGGGGTCTGTGGCTTGAAGGAAGTAGATCCGTTGTGACCCGCGCCGCCCGTTTCTGTTCATGCCTCCAACGCCACCGCGGGTCTCAGCGGCTGCTCAGTCGCCTCGCTCCGTGCTCAACTTGAGCGCCGCTGAGCCCGATCGGATGCAACCTCGCGCTTGCGCCTGAACACCGCGCCGATCGGCCACAACGGCCTACCAAAGCGGCCGCCAGGCGCGCCAGAACTCGCGCAACAAGCCACGCCGCAGTGCCGAGGGCGCAGCTTGCGGATCGTTCCACCACCAGCCGTCGCTGCGCATCCGCAGCGCGGCGCGCAGAATTCGCTCGCGCACCTGTTCCATGTCGGCGTCGCTGTAGTTCAGGCTGAAGATGAAGCGCCCGGTGCCGACCCAGCTCAGGTGCAGGCCCTCGGCGCGCAGGTAGTACTGCAGCAGCCAGTGGAAGCGCGAGGGTTGGGTGTAGTCGACCGACCAGATGCTCGACAGGTGGGAAATGCGGACCGGCAGGTCGTTGTGCATCAATACTTCGTTGAGGGCCGTCGCATGACGATCCCAGCGCTCGTCCAGGCCGTCATACAGCGCCGCGATCTCTGGCTGCTCGAGCGCCTGCAGGAATTCGTTCATCGCGGCCATCACGTAGGGATGGGCGTTGAAAGTGCCACGGGCGAAGCAGATGTCGGCCGGATGCTCGGGCTTGTAGCGACGCATCAAGCGGGCCGGGCCGCAGACCACGCCGACCGGATAGCCGCCGCCGAGGGTCTTGCCGTAGGTGACCAGATCGGCCTGCACCCCGAAGTACGCCTGCGCGCCGCCCTTGGCGAGCCGAAAGCCGACGAAGACCTCGTCGAAGATCAGCACGATGCCGCGCTCGCTGCAGACCCGACGCAGTTCACTCAGCCACTGCGCGTAGCGCTCGCGACTGGCGCCGGCGGCGTGGCTGCGACCGAGCAGCAGCGCCGAG
>JBGTIE010000447.1:0-2620 GCA_041745855.1 Lysobacterales bacterium
GCACAAATTCGAGCCATCTGGCAGATTAGCAGAACGCGCGGTGCTGAGTGGATTGGTTTGTCACTCTTGCGTGCGCCCTGAGACATCGCAGAAGTTTTCGCTCAGCTCGTTGTGCATCCAGGCATCGAGCAAGCGCACACTGCGCCCGCCCCGATCCAGCTCAAAGCGCCAGCACCGGTCCAGCTCGATATCCAGCTCGATCGCCCGCTCGCCGTAGCGCACCTCGAAGCCACATTCCCGCTCGGCCAGCAGCGCCTGCCCGCGCACCACCTCAAGCGGCTCGACCACGGTTGCATCCAGCGCATCACTGCGCGGCCACCAACGCAAACCAAACTCCCGCCGCAGCCACGGCCGCAGCGAACGCGGCGGCGCCGGGCCGATGATGGCAATGACGGGGGGTGCGGAAGCGGACATGGGGCAGGGCGCGGAGGGGACGGGAGAACATCAATGGTACGGGTGTGCGACCAAGAATGGCGAACCGGGCTCTACTTTGGACTGCGGCGCTCCGCGCCGCTTTGGATGCTCTTGCCTTGGTAGGCCGGTCCCTCGCGCCCGCCAAGCACGATTTTCGCGCGTACCCTTCCAAGCGCGAGGTGGCCGGCGCTTTTGGCTGAGCATCCTCGAAGCCCCCGCCAGACCTGCCAAAGGCATCCAAAGCGATGTCGAGCATCGCACTCCAAAGTGGCTCCGGTCTGAGCGAGGCGATCGTGCGCAGCCGCTTAGACCCGCGATCGAAGGTGCGGCGTGACCGGAATCGCTGGCGCGGGTCAAAACGGCCTACTTCCTTCGACGGCCAAGTTCGCTCAGCAGCACAACGCGCCATTCGACGCACTGACCGGTGTCGGCCCGCAGTCAAACAAGCCGTAGTGGGTGCTTTGGTCGCCACGGACCTCGAACCAGGGGGCGAAGCGGGTCTGGCTGAGCATCACGGCGGTGTTGCCGCAGACGTTCATCGGTCGGCCGCGTTCGAAATGGTGGTGGTCGTCCAGGTCAAATGCGTGCGGTGCTTCGGTCAGTCCGCCCAGGTAGGTGGCGGTCTGGCCGTAGTCCTCGCAGCGATCTTCCAGATCCAGCTTGAAGGCACGCACCGTGATCGAACTGAAGTTCACCATGCCGATGCGCGCCTGCACCGCCTCGTCCAGCAGCGGCACCGCGCTGCGCGCACAGATGCGGATGTCGGCGCAGCCAAGCGCCTGCATCAATCGGCGGAAGTCTTCCCAGTACAGCGCCCCGGCCAGGCACTCGCCGAGCAGCACCGGGTCGGCGCGCAGCGTGGGCGGGATCCGGCGGTCGGCGAACACGTCGGAGAAGTACAGTTCCCCTCCCGGCTTGAGCACGCGCAGTGCCTCGGCAAAAGCGAGCGACTTGTCGGCGCACAGATTCAGTACGCAGTTGGACACCACCAGATCAACCGACTCATCGCCAATGCCGGCCGCACTCAGGTCCTCTATCAGGCCCTCGCGAAAACAGACGTTGCTTTGCGGATGGCCGAAGCGATCGGCGTGCCACTCGCGATGCCGGTTGGCCACGGCCAGTTGCTCGGGCGTCATGTCGATACCGATGACCTGCCCTTGCGGGCCGACCAGCCGCGACAGCAGATACGCATCACGGCCGCTGCCGCAACCCAGGTCGAGCACACTCAAGCCCTCGATCGCCTGTGGAATCGGCGAACCGCAGCCGTAGAAACGCTTCAGCACTTCCGGGTGCAATTCGGCCAGCAGCCGCCGCAGCGCCGGGCTCAGCGCACTCGGATCGCAGCAGGCGCCGGTCTTCAGATCGGCGCTGCTGGTCAGGACCTGACCGTAGTAGTTCTGGACCGATAGCCGCAAGGTGGAGTCGGTGGTCATGCATATCGCCTTGCCGGATGGTCAGTAGTCGACCGGGCTGCGAGGTGATTGCTTTCCTGAGAGTAGTTCCAGTTGCCAGTTCCAGTGGCCAGTGAAAAGCTGAAGAGCCGAAAAGCCGGGCGCGCCGGGAGCGGTCTATTCGGCAGGAATACCGATCACCATGCTCTCCGTCAACCGCTCGTGCAGCAAGGTGCTCGGACCAAGGGCATGACCGGTGATGCGCACTGAGCGCCCCATGCTGTCCTCCCAGGTCACACGCACTTCGAGTTCTACCCTTTCGCCCTGAAGTTCCAAGACGCGCACGCGAGCAGCCTGATCGACCAAGGCCAGGAGCTCTCGCGCTGGTAGGCTCGAGACCGCCTCCATCTCCCGAACCAGAGCAAGATAGGCGTCGCCCTTTTGCATTGACCAACCTCCGTCAAGCGCCGCGCCGGCTTCGTCAAAAATGCCGCAAGCAGCTCCCAACAGGCTTTGCCACGAGCGCCTCGTCCTCAAGTTCCTCTGCAAGTTGGTTGAATCCGCGCGGATCGAAGCCTGGTTGCAGCGCACTTGAATTTGGTGACACCGAGAACGCGGTGCCGGATGCGGGAGGGAGCAAACCACGACGCAGACCGTCGTTGATCGCCTCCTTCAGCGTGCAGCGGTCCTGCGCCAGCTTTGCCCGCAGCAAGCACTCGACATCGGGATCAAGAGTCAGGGTCTTCTTCATGCGGACATGGTGATGATTGAAATGGGTGCTGGTGCTGACGGTAGCAGTTCTGGACCGTTTGCCG
>JBGTIE010000448.1:0-1567 GCA_041745855.1 Lysobacterales bacterium
GGCCGCGTCGATCTGGCCGGCTGGTCCGACGGCCGCTGGCTCTACAGCCGCCTCTCAAGCGCCGCCGGATCAGCGACCCTGCGCCTGGCGTTGCTCGACGGCGCAGGCCTCGAGCTCACGACGCTGGAACTGGCCCAGCGAGTTGGCGGCTTCCCACGCCTGGCGGTAAAAGATGACGTAGCGCTGGTGGTCTGGGCCGAACAGCCCGCCGGGCCCGGCAGCGCACGCATTGGCGTGGCGCGGGTCTGGTAGCTATCCAGGGCTGAGGGCTGAGGGCTGAGGGATCAGGAAAGCCCTGGCTCTGACTCTGGCTCTGGCTCTTGCATTTGTAGGAGCCAGCCTGCTGGCGAAGCTCTTGCTCTTGCTCTGCTTTGGTCTCTGCTCTTGCTCTTGCTCTGCTTTGGTCTCTGCTCTTGTTTTTGCTCTTTTTCTTGCCCTCGCATTGGTGTCGACGCGGCCGCCGGCGCGAACACCACTGGCGCAAAAATCGCAACTCTACGCGCGCCGGAACCGCGCTACTTCCAGATTGCGGGGTTCGCGCTCCGGATGAGGTCAATGCCCGCTTCCGCGGTCTCTTCCGGGCCCTGGGCCCTGCATTGATGCGGTTCGCTTCCCTCACCGTCATCCTATGCGCTCGACCGCAGCTATTCTGGGCTCTGGGCCCTTGCTCTTCTGACCCCTCAGCCCTCAGCCCTCAGCCCCGCTCCTGCGCACACAATTCCGCCCCTCGTGCTTGGCCCGATAGAGCGCCGCATCGGCCTCGTCGAGCAGGTCGCTGGCGACCTCTCCCGGTCGCGGCACGGGCGCGCAGATGCCGGCGCTCAAGGTGATTGTCTGGCTGTCGTTGCCGAGCGTGCGCGGTGGCAGGGCTTCGACCAGGGCGCGCATGCGTTCAGCTACCGCCGCCACGCTGGCGAGATCGGCGTCTATCATCAGGCAGGCGAACTCCTCACCGCCGAAGCAGGCGATCAGATCCTGGCCGCGGGTCGCGCTCGCCAGGGCCTGGGCGACTGCGCGCAGGGCAACGTCGCCGGCCAGGTAACCATGGCAATCGTTGTAGTCCTTGAAGTGATCGACATCGATGACGATCAGCCCCCTGATCTGGTTCAACGAGGGACAGTATGCGCCACGCTGGTGAACAGCAGGCAAAGAGCCGGTCGCGCATGTTGGCCGTCTTGTCTTGCCGTCCTTGAGCAGCCGCGCCTTGATCACCCGGTCCGCAGGCTGCGAAATACTCGCAATATTGCCTCCGCGCTGCGTGTGGCGTCTTCTTCGGTTGTCGCCCAGTTCGATACCGAGATGCGCATGGCTGCCTGGCCGTGCCAGACCGTTCCGCTAAGCCAGCATGTGCCGTCCTGCTGGACGCCGGTGACGACGCGGCGGGTGGTGTCGTCATCGTTGGAGAAGCGCACCAGGACCTGGTTCAGCACGACATCATTGAGTATCTTCACACCCGGTTCCGCCGCGAGCCGCTTTGCCATCTGCCGGGCACGGCTGCAGCCCTGCTCGACCAGCGCCTCGACCCCGTCGCGGCCGAGCGTGCGCAAGGTCGCGTACACCGGCACGC
>JBGTIE010000449.1:0-2478 GCA_041745855.1 Lysobacterales bacterium
TGCTGCTGAACGAGCACAACGTCGAACACCAGTTGCTGCGCGACCATGTGGCGATCGAGACGCGCTGGCCGCAGCGCCAGTTGCTGCGCTGGCGGGCCGATGCACTGCAGCGCTTCGAGCGACAGGCCTGCGAGCAAGCCACGCGAGTGCTGGCCTGTTCGGACAACGATGCCGCGCGTCTGCGCCAGCTCGCGCCAGATGCCATGGTGAGTGTGGTTCCCAACGGCGTGGATCTGCACAAGTTCAGCCCGCGCTGCCCGCCCAATGGCGATGAGCGCACGCTCGTGTTCGTCGGCCAGATGAGCTGGTTTCCCAATCGCGATGGCATTGCCGACTTCATCGCACACACGCTGCCGCTGATCCGCCAGCACCGAGACGTGCGGCTGGTGGTGATCGGCCACGACGGCGGCATGCGGGCACCGGCCGGGCTGGAACACGCGGTCGAGTTCGCCGGATTCGTCGACGACCTGCGCACCCGGGTACTCGATGCGGCGGTTTACATCGTCCCCTTGCGCGTTGGCAGCGGAACCCGGCTGAAGATCCTGGAAGCGATGGCAATGGGCAAGGCGATCGTCAGCACCCGCATCGGTGCCGAGGGCATTGGCCTCACCGACGGTGTCGACGCATTGCTCGCCGATACCCCGACCGACTTTGCCGAGGCGGTCTGGCGCCTGCTGCAGGACCGTCCGCTGCGGGTCAAACTCGGTCTGGCCGCGCGCGCCAGGGTGGAGGCAGAGTACGGCTGGGAGGCGATCGGGACACGGCTGCTGGGCGTCTACGACGAGTTGCTCAGCCCCTGCTCTACTTTCGTTCCGGCAGTCCGCCAGCCCGCACATGTCGCCAGTTCGAGCGCCTCGACGGCTGCTGGTTGAAGGGCCCAGGGCTCAGGGCCCAGGGCCCAGGAGGTCTCGACGGACATTGTCGGCTCTGTCGAAAACGTGTTCAGCGCGCCAGACGACCCGTGGCCGAAAGTCAGCTCTTCTGGGCCCTGGGCCCTAGGTCCGAAGGTCAGCTCTTCTGGGCCCTGAGCCCTGGGCCCTGGGCCCTGGGCCCTGGGTCCTGAAGTTTCTCGAGATAACCACAAAGGACACAAAGGACACAAAGGAGAGCAGAGCAATTCGGGGTCGGGGTCGGAATCGGAATCGGAATCGGTATCGGAATCGGAATCCAGGGCGCCATGGAGTGGCCGCCAACGACTTGCCGTGTACCGGGCAGTTGTCGAGAACATCCTCAGGGAGTATCGCGCACTCGACCAGATCATGGCGATGCTGACAGCGCAGGGGCGGCGTGGCTACACGGTTGACGAGGGAGGCAGTCGTATAGTCGGACACGTAGAGCAAAGATCGATTCCGATTCCGATTCCGATTCCGACCCCGACCCGGAAGGTGAGCTCGCTTGCAGCATGTTCGGCGTTGACGGGCCCGCTCCGCAAAGGAAAAGCCTGGAGTCGGACACGCGGAGCAAAGATCGATTCCGATTCCGATTCCGACCCCGACCCCGAAGGTGAGTTCGCTGGCAGCATGGTTCGGTTGACGGGGCGGCTCCAGTTTTTGCTCCGGCTTGGGCATTTGCTCTTACTCCCAACTCCCGACTCCCAACTCCCACCCAACTCCCAACTCCCAACTTGCTCTGCTCTCCTTCGTGTCCTTCGTGTCCTTTGTGGTCAATCAGCTCTTCAGCTCTTCAACCACCACTGCGCCAACGATACGCCCAGTCGCCGACGATCTCGTGCAGGGCGGCCTCGGTCTTGCGCAAGGCCGAGGACTGCGGGGTCCATGCGCCGATACCACCGACCACCATGGCCCGCCGCTGCAATGGCCAGCGGCAAACGGTGTAGCCGGCCGCGCTGAAGGCACGCGCCGCCCGTGGCAGGTGCAGCGCACTGCTGGCCAGTGCAATCGACCGCGGTGGCGGCAATGTCCGCGCCAGTTGTTCGGCGCTTTCCCAGGTCGAGCGGGATTCGGTCTCCAGCAGGATCGGCGCCAGGGTCGGGGCCAGCCGCTCCAGCAGCCCCGCCATCACGGCCGATTCGCTGATTTGGAAGGGTCCGCCACCGGCCACCAACAGCGGCAACTCCGACGGCTCGGCGTACGCACGGGAGGCGAAATGAAAGCTGCGCAGGAGCGATTCCTCGGTCAATGCAGCAAAGTCCTCCGGCGACCGCGGCGGGTAGTCCAGACCACCGCTCAGCAGGACGATCAGTTCCAACTCGGCGCAGCCTTCAGAGCCATTGTCCGCGCGGCTCTCGACCATCACGACCAGCTGGTTGGCGACCCACGGCGTCATCCCGGCGATCGCCAGCAGGGTCAATCCTGTCCCCACCACCAGCAATCCGCGGCGCCGCCAGTACAACGCAAGCGCGATCAGCAACATTGCCAGCAGCAACAGGCCGATCGGCGAGAGCAACTGGCTCATGGCGCACTCCGCAGCCGCCACCAGTCGCGCACGGCGTGGCGCAGACCTCGGTCGGCGTAGAGC
>JBGTIE010000450.1:0-2393 GCA_041745855.1 Lysobacterales bacterium
GCGCTCGTCGAGGTGCTCAAGATCGATCAGGTCGGCCAGCGTGCGGCGCAGCGGATCGGTGCTGTAGTAGCTCGCCTTGGTCACGCCCAGACGGCTGTCGGCGCCGAGCCACGCATACGGATTGGGGGCAAAGAAACCGGGGATGCCATGCAGTACCGCGCCCAGGTTGTGCATCTGCTTGTGACTGCCGAGGCCCAAGCCGAAGCCGCTCCAGGGCGCGGCGGACGATGGACCGCCGCCGACGCGATCCCAGAACGCCTTCAGGCGGTCGACGCGGTCGCCCATTGCATTGCCGGCGATGATCGCGCCATTGATTGCGCCGATCGAGGTGCCGACCACCCAATCCGGCTCGATGCCAGCCTCATGCATGGCCTCGTAGACGCCGGCCTGGAATGCGCCCAGCGCGCCACCGCCTTGCATCACCAGCACG
The DNA here is from genome assembly GCA_041745855.1 of Lysobacterales bacterium. Lineage (GTDB taxonomy): Bacteria > Pseudomonadota > Gammaproteobacteria > Xanthomonadales > SZUA-5 > JAWLAT01. Next base: position 431 of record JBGTIE010000450.1, read on the forward strand.
ACCTGTCCACGCAACGTGGCCGGGCCTGCCAGTTTGTCAGTACGGGTGGAACGCGCCGCCGGCTTGGCGCGCTTGCTCTTGGCCTGTGTCTTGGCCTTGGTAACGGTCATGGCTCAGTTTCCTGTGGTTGGTAACGCCGGCGCGCCGGCAAGATAGTCGTGCAGCACGCGGCCGTAAGGCAGGGTCAGGTCGGCGATGAAGTGCAGTCCGCCGAGGACCTTGCGCACCGGCAGATCCGCCACCGGGGCATTGACGTGCGGCACCAGGTGCAGCCGCGCCGGACCCGACCAGGCACCCTGCACGCGGATGTCAGTGAGGTTGTAGGCCACCAGCTGGGCAATCGCTAGGACGCCGTCGACACCAGGGATGAGCTTGAGGTTGACCTGGATCATGCCCATCTTCGCGATGATCGAGGCCGACGAACACTGATGCTGGCCTTCAAGGTCGTAGAGCAGGTGCTGGTGCTTGTAGCCCATGGTTCCGACCGCGACTTGCACGCCGGCGTAGTCGAGCGTTCCGGTCAGGGTGTCGTGCACGACCTGCAGCTTGGGATGGCCAAGTTTCTTGGGAAAACCCCAGATCTCGAGGCCACCCGCAATCGGCGGGTGGTCGTCGAGATACATTTGCGCGGTGAAGTTGACGGGCTCGCCGCGGTACAGCGCCGGAATCACCACGCCCGATTCGGCATAGCTGCCGAAACCAGCCGAATCGGGCATGCGGATGAACTCGTACAGCACGCTGTTGCTGGCATCGGGCTGCAGTGGCTCGGGCAGCGCCGCGCGGATCGCGTCGGGATCGGATTCGTAGGTGACGATCAGGTACTCGCGGTCGACGAAACGATACGGGCCACGCGGGTACGAGGGTGAGGCGGCCGGCATCGACGGCAGCTGCAGGATCTGTTGTGCGTTCAAGACGAGTGCGCCGGTGTCATTGTGCGGTCCAGCCGCCGTCGATCGGAATCACCGCGCCGGTGATCGATGCCGCCGCGTCGCTGGCCAGGAGTCCGGCCAGTGCAGCAACCTGCTCGACCGTCACGAACTGTTTGGTTGGCTGGGCCGCCAGCAATACCGTCTTGATCACCTCGGCCTCGCTGATGCCGCGCGCCTTGGCGGTCTCGGGCACCTGCTTTTCCACCAGCGGCGTCCAGACGTAGCCGGGGCAGATCGCATTGACGGTGATGCCCTGCTCAGCCACTTCCAGCGCTACCGTCTTGGTCAAGCCGGCGATGCCGTGCTTGGCGGCGACATAGGCGGACTTGAACGGCGAAGCCACCAGCGCATGCGCCGAGGCCATCTGGATGATGCGTCCCCACTGCTTGCGTTTCATGCCCGGCAGCGCGTGGCGAATGGTGTGAAACAACGAGCTCAGATTGATCGCCATGATGGCGTCCCACCTGGCGACCGGAAACTCGTCGATCGGCGCGACGTGCTGGATACCGGCGTTGTTGACCAGGATGTCGACGCCGCCGAACTTTTCGGCGACGGTTGCGAACATCGCCTCGATGCTGTCGGGCTGGGTCATGTCGGCGCCCTGGAACAGCACCTCGACGCCGTGCGTAGACGCGATGCGTGCGCGCGTGGCCTCGATCTCCTCGGCATCACCCATACCGTTCAGCGCGATGCGCGCGCCGTTGCTGGCGAAATACTCGGCGATGCCCAGGCCGATGCCGCTGGTCGAGCCTGTGATGAGTACGGTCTTGTCCTTGAACATGCAATGTCTCCGTGCTGGTTGCCGTCGCCAACTGGCGAACGGGTGTTGCTTGACCTGATCGTGCGGGGGCGTGTCGGGCCAGTGCTTTCATCCTGGACGCAGGGGCTTCCGGAATGCATTCGTTGGGTGGTGTCGCTGTCGACACTCACCGCTTTCGGGCTTGCGTGTTCTGGCAGTTCGCCCTACAACACTGCTGGGCTTGTGCCGCGACGTTTTCTCGGCGAACGTGGGAGTGAAACATGCCCAACAGAAC
>JBGTIE010000451.1:0-3369 GCA_041745855.1 Lysobacterales bacterium
GACCGAACTGACCCCGGCCGCCACCCGCCGCGCCAGCGCCGCAGTGGTGCCGCCGCGGCTGTAGTAGAGGATGAGAACGTGCGCCGTCATGGCTTGCCAAGGCTGCAAAGACAGGGCACAAGGCCCAAGGCACAGGGCCCAGATCCGGCAAGATCAGGGTATGCCGATATCGGGATGCGCAGGTTGTGGTCGCGTTCGGTGTACCGCATCGGATCAGGTCCGGTATCCATTCCATATCGACTACATACCGCGAGGCCTGCATGGATCATGAGAAGTCCGGACGGATGAAGGGATTCCAGACGGTTATCGAGCCGATTCGCCAGCCGTGCTGCATGTCCTCGCTCAGCAGGAACTCTGCCTCGCAAGCCAGCGCAGCCTCGACAATCAGCGAATCCCAATACGAGAGCTGTGAATTGATACTGCGGTCGATCGCCTGCCGTAGCAGTGTTGGTGTGATCTGCACCACCTCGTGCTCCAACAGCGTATCTACGACCTCTGCTGCGCGCCGGGGTGCCAATGGCCGGGCCAACTTGCGCGTGGCAACAACATAGAATTCCTGCAGCACCTGGGTACTAAGGAACAGTCGATCGTAAGTAAGCAGCAGTTGCCGAGCGACGTTCTGCTTCTCCGGCGCATCCTGGTCGAACAGGTAGACCAGAATATTGCTGTCCAGAAACAGTCGTCTACCGCTCATGCAAGTCGTCACGAGTCCAGCGTGCCCCGCCCGATGCGCTGTCGGAATCTTTGGACAACTGAAGCAGCCGCGCGACTGCGTCGCTTCGCCGCCGCTGCAAATCGTCACTGTTGGCGTAACGTGCCAGATACTCCGCAAGCAAGGCATTCACCGAAGTGTCCTCCGCCAGCGCTCGCATGCGCGCCTGCTTCAGCACATCGGTTCCGACGGTGATTGTGAGGTTTGCCATGGCGAAACTCCCGTGTAGCACGGAGTTAGTGTAGCACCAGATAGCAGGGCCGATGTAGAGCAGTTCAGTGGTATTCGCTCCATCTGAAAGAACGCACTGGATTGCTACGGCCCGCGCCGTCGGGCTCTTACAGGCTCTTCACTGGCTACTGGAACTGGCTACTGGAACTGTTTTCAAGTGCTGCAGCAGAATCTCCAGCACCACAGGCACCGACCACTCCGGCAAATGATGGGCAAGTTTGGGGATACGGTGTACGGTCGCATTGGGCAAGAGGCGTGCGAGCTGGTCGAGGGCGGCAATGGGGACCAGCGGATCGCGTTCGCCATGGATCAGCGTGACCGGGCAGCGGAGCTGTGCCACTTCCTTGCTGCGATCGGCTTCAGCCAGTGCGGCCAGCAATTGACGCGCGGTGCCTTCGGGTCGGTAGGCGCGCCGCAGCGCCAATTCCAGGTGCTCGCGCAGGCGCACAAGTTCGGGATCGTCGTCGTTGATGTCGCCTATCGCCTGGAACAAACCGACGAAATGGGCGACTTGACGGGCCAGCGGCGCGCTTCGGGGCGGCCGGGTCAGGAAGCGTGGCAGGATCGACAGCTTCGGCCAGGGCGCCATCCGCGAGCCGGCGTTGGACATGATCGAAACCACCGAGCCGACGCGCTCCGGCGCGAGGAAGGCCGCTTTCTGGGCAATCATTCCGCCCAGGCTGACGCCGACCAGATGCGGTCGCTGCAAGCGCAGCGCATCGCACAGGGCGAGCAGATCAAGACTCATGTCAGCCAGCTCATAGGGCGGCACGAAGCGCTGGTGCAGTAGATGGCGCAGCAGCGCCAGGCTGGTCGGCGTATGTCGCCGCAGCGGACCGGAGCCGGAGCGGCCGATGTCGCGATTGTCCAGTCGCAGCACTTGCCAGCCGGCTTCCACCAGACCATCCACCAGCGCCTGTGGCCAGGCAACCAGTTGCATGCCCAAGCCCATGATCAGCACCACCGCAGGCGCGTCCGAGGGACCATCCAGTCGGTAGCACATGTCCAGCCCGCGGGTCGGCAGGTGGATGGTCCGGTCCTCGCTCGCTGGTCGATCAGCACTCAAGGCGCGATCAGATCGGCCAGACGCCGTTCGTGAGGATCGCGGAAGAACACCCCTCGCCAGCCGTTGCGATCGAAGCGCTGCCACTGCCCTTCGGCCTGCGCCAGCCGGTCCGCAATCAGCCACAACACGGCTGGATTCGCGCCCATGCCCAGATGGGTCGCGCTGAGCTCGATGCTCTCGTACAGCGGGTGCTCGGGGGTCAGACTCATCTGCCAGGCGACGACGCCATCGGTCTTGCTCAGGATCGAGGTCATCGGCACGCCAGGATGATCGGCCAGTTGCGCATGCAGGGCCGGGTCGTCGGCCTTCATCCCGCTGACCATCTCGAACACCCGCCAGGCATTGGTGTGTCGCGGGTCCCCGCCGTGAGGCGAACCCAGCGTGATCACCGAGCGCACCAGCTCGGGCATTCGTGTGGCCAGCGCGCGCGCCATCGAGCCGCCGAGCGACCAGCCAACCAGGCTGACCTTGCGCTGGTGCTGGTCGGTCAGCCGATTGACCGTATCGATGAGATTCTGGACGATGTGATCCTTCGGTCCCACATTGAAGCCCTGCGCCCACGGCTGGACGTCATAGCCGAGCGCTTCGAGCAAACGTCGCAAGGGCCAGGTGGTGGAATCGTTGGCGATCAGCCCTGGCAGCACCAGCACCGGATGACCATCCCCGGCCGGTGCCTTGCGCAGCCATGGCCAGCTCATGAAATAAGCGCTCCACTCAAACAGAGCGCGTGACTCCAGCGCCAGCAGCAGAGCCGAAGGAGCCCGAGCCGAGGTGGTGCGCGACGGCTTTGGGGGCAGCCCCGGCAGAGGCCGCAGGGCGCGCGCGCTGGTGGTCTGGGCGGTGATCGGTCTGGGCTTCATTCACCCTCACTGAGTTGATCGAGCCGGTCCAGTGCGCGCTCGATGCCGCGCGCGAGCGTGTCCAGCTTCGGCACGGCCTCGCTGCATGCAAGGATGCCAAAATCAAGGTGATGACGATAACTATGAAGCGTGATGTTAAGCGCCAGACCATGGGTAATGATCGACACCGGGTAATAATGTTGCAATTCGGCGCCGGCCAGAAACAGCGGGACCGGCGGTCCTGGGACATTGGAAATTACCAGGTTGGCCAACGGCGGCAGTCGTTCGGAAATCCGTCCAGCGGCCCACAGTCGGCTCAGGCCGGTGGCCCAGATCGGAGCGGCCAGACCCGGAAAGTCGGTCGGGATCAGGTGCCGCAGGGTAGATAGTTTCTGCTTGATCTGGCGTGTCGATGCGGCGATTGCATGCAGTCGCTCGATCGGATCGTCCAGATCGGTGGCCAGCGTGCATTGCACCATCGAGGCCTGGTTGCCGGCCTCGCCATCGCCCTCGGCGCGCAG
>JBGTIE010000452.1:0-1530 GCA_041745855.1 Lysobacterales bacterium
GCCAGCGTCAGTATCAGCGCGATCGCCACCAGCCAGGCCAGCAGCGGCGGCCAACTCGCCCGACCCATGCCGTAGCCGAGCCCGAAGCCGGCCATGCCGACCACGATCAGCAGACCCGCCAGACGACCTTCGAGGGAAAGCAAGCGGTTCATCGGCGCATCGGGGCTAGGCCAGCGGAGGTGATGTGCAGACTAGCTCAAGGGCAGGGCCCAGGGCATAGGGCACAGGGCCCAGAAGAGCTGCAGCCCTGCGCTGCTGGCTCCTGATATGGAGTGCGGTAGCTTGCTACCGCTTTCGCTCTTGGCAGCTTGCTGCCGCCGTTGGCTCCGCACCCGTTGGTCAATGGGCCAGTAAGCCGACTGCTCTTAGCCGTGGGCCCTCGCTCTTGACCTTCTGGGCCCTGAGCCCTGGGCCCTGGGCCATATGCCCTCCTTGCGCGCCTTCGGCTCCGGCCTACGCGTCGCTGCTGGCGGAGCCCGAACTGGTGGAAGCGCTGGCTGGCGCATCAGACTTGCTGTCGGATTTGCCTTCGGGCTTGCTGTCGGGTTTGCTGTCGGCCTTGGCGTCGGACTTGCCCTCCGACGCATCCGCAGTCTTGCCTTCGGCGCCGCTATCGCCCGCCAGGTTGCGCCGCTTGTCCTTGTCGCCCTTGAAATCGGTCTCGTACCAACCCGAACCAGCAAGGCGGAAGGACGGGGCCGTCACTCGGCGTCGGATCGGCCCTTCGCCGCAGACCTCGCACAGCTCCGGATCCGGGTCCGACAGCCTCTGCAGTCGATCAAAGATGTGACCCTTGGGGGCACACTCGTACTCGTAGATCGGCATTAGCGCAGTACCTGCAAGGTCAAAAAGGGCCTGCGCGAATTGGGGGCGAGGAGGGCGAAATCAAGGGCGGCGATGACCGCCGCGACCGCGGTCAGCGGGGCCAGGCAGTCAATTCGCATCGCCTGCGGGCGACTTGTTCGGGTAGTCGATGCCTTCGGGATCCTCGCTCGGGCGCGGGGCATCGTCCGGCAGCAGGAAGGAGGCGCGGCCGAGGGGCTTGTCGGCCTCCTTGATCTTGAAGCGCAGTTCGACACTGGGCGGCTCGACCTCCCTAGCCTCGAACACGGCCCGTCCGCTGCTTACCGGTTCCACCTGCTCGGCTTCGATCTGGTACTTGGCGATCCGATCCCGCCAGTCGACCAGGTTTTCCTCAGGCGTCGGCAGCGGGGTCGCCGGTGCCTCGGTGAGCGGTTCGTCCGACAGGCCCAGCGCGTCGGCAAGCTCGGTTGTGTCGGCCCCCCCGTTGCTGCTGACAATCTCGAGCGGCTCGGGAAGTATTGCCGGTGGCGGGGTCGACGGCTCCACACCGATGCTGAAGCTGGCCCGGCCCTGACTGGTCGATACAACGGCCGCAGCCTCGCCGGTGTTGGCACCGGACTGCTCAACCGCGGCGGGCGGAGCCACAACCGGAGGCAGGGGATCGACCCCGACACTGAAGCTGGCCCGGCCGGCCGGCGCGGGCATCGACACCGGCTCCGCGTCGGC
>JBGTIE010000453.1:0-1655 GCA_041745855.1 Lysobacterales bacterium
GGCGCTCGCAGCGCAGCGCCTGGACGGGTGCCGGTGGCTGTTGCGCCGCGACCGACCCTGACCAGAACAAGACCGCCAAGGCGCCTGGAGTCATCAACAATCCCCTGCATGAACGTGCGATCGAGTATGCCAGAGGGCGCCCGTGCGGCTGTCAGCAGTCCGTCACGCTTCCTCGTCCCAGCGCTGGCCCCAGGCATCACGCTCGAGGAAATACAGGCCGGCGTAGACCTTCGGGTCGATCCCATAGCCCCGCTGCTGGTGGTCAGCGATGTAGGTCGCGATCTGGTCCAGCGGGATCTCGTGCACGGTGATGTTCTCGCTGGCGGTGCCGCCGCCGGCGTGGACGCGCTTGAGGCCGAAGGCGCGGACGAAATGCATGATCTCGGTGCTCATGCCAGCCGAACTCGGCCCGCCCATCAGATACTCGACCCGCTCGGCCTCCCAGCCCGTCTCTTCCAGCAATTCGCGCCGCGCAGCCAACTCGATCAACTCGTCGCGCTGGCCCGGATCGTCGCCTATCAGGCCCGCCGGGAACTCCAGCGTATGGCAATCCAGCGGCACTCGGTGCTGTTCCACCATCAGGACCTTGCCCGCTGGCGTGACCGCGACGACAATGACCGCTCCCTGGGGATTGGTGCGTTCGACGTATTCCCAGCCGGCCTTGCTGGCCAGGCGCAGATATTTTCCCGCGTACAGAGTGTAAGTCTCATCCATTTCCTGTGCTCTTGAATCCGGATGTTTCATGAAAGTGCGTAGCGAGGCCGCCGAGGGCGCGTCGTGGTGCGGTCGGCGGACTGTTTGGCAGTGAAGGCGTAGTTTGCTCTACGTTGAGCTGACAAACGGGAGCAGACCGCGCTACGGCGTGCCCAGCGTGATGAAAGCGGGCGGCGGTCGCAGTAGCAGGTTTATGAAATATCCGGGTTATGGAACTTCCGGGCCTGTAGGGAAGTCTACGCGACCCTTCGGCGGTGGGCTTGTGCCAACCCCAGCCCTCTGCCTGGACCAAACCCCTTTCGCTGACCGTTGACCATCTTCCATGACCTATCGCTGCCGATTGACCGCGCTTGCCCTCGCCCTCCTGCTGACTGGCCCGGCGCTGTGGGCCCAGGCTCTGCCCACTGCGCCACCGCCACCGCCAACCGACACCCAGATCGCGCTGGCGAAAAATGACGATGTGGGCGATCTGATGACCAAGGCGCGCGACTGGTACGAAGCCGGCGACCTGCGCCGCTCCACCTATGCGCTCGAGCGGCTGGTGCAGCTGCGTCCCTACAATGGGGCCTTCCAGTTCAAGCTGGCTCAGGCCTATGCCGAGCAGGATCAGAAGACGCCGGCCTATGATCTGCTGCTGAAGATGCAGGCGCAGGGTCTGGCTTTTGATCCCAGCACGATGCCCGAGATCTTCGAGCCGATCTCTCGAACCGGCGCCTACCGATACATCGTCGAGGCCTTGCAACGGAACTTTGAGCCCTTCGGCCAGGGCAGGGTGAGCTACACCGTCGACAGCGACGCCGAGTTGCTTGAGTCGATCGCCTACGACGACAAGCGCAAGCAGTTGCTGCTCGGCTCCGGCCGCACCGGCGAGGTCTACCTGGTCGACGGTGAGGGCAAGCCTACGTTGCTTGCCGCGCCCAGCGCCACCGCGCCGTGGTGGG
>JBGTIE010000454.1:0-3610 GCA_041745855.1 Lysobacterales bacterium
GGCCGATCGCTGGCGGGATCCACCAGCCCAGCAAGGCCGGGCCATACAGCAGCAGCGCGCCGGCCCAGGCCTCGCTGCGAGGCTGCAGGGCGCCGCGGAAGAACAGGTAGAAGGCCGGCGCCACCAGATACAGCGCGCCAGATAGCCCGGCGCCACGATAACTGGCTCGGCCTGCAGCAGCCCACAACGCATGCCAGCCCTGCAGATAGGCCAGCCCGAGCAGCAGTATCACCCCGGCGCTACGCGCCAGCGGGGTCATCTCGACGTTGGCGTAGACTAGTGAACTGGGCAGGAAGCAACAGCAGACAGCCGACGATCGAAAAGCCGATCAGGATCAGGGCGATAGCTTCAGGCCAGGGCACGGTTGAAGGAACTCGCGAGGCGATGTTGGCCGGTCAGTGTAGGGGAAGGAGCGAAGTCGGGAGTTGGGAGTAGGGAGTTGGGAGTAGGGAGCAAAAGCAAAACAGCACAGAACAGCAATGGCGAACTGCCCCCACGTTGCGCACTCCCGACTCCCAACTCCCGACTTCTGTACTTCAGAAAAGAGTCGGTGTTCGTTCCGTCCAACACCCACCCAACGCAGCCACCTCAACCCTCCCCCTGTGCCTCGATGAACCGGTTCTGGTCCGGGCTCAGCAGCAGTTCGCGGGCGGCTTCCACCAGATGCTTGGCGGACACGCGCAGCTCGCGGTTGACGTTGAGCAGGGTGGAGAGGGTGAACTGGTCCAGCTGACCGCCGCCGGCATTGGCGTAAAGACCGCGTTGAAAATCGCTTGATGCGTCGCGCACGCGCAAAAAGATCTGGTGCAACTGCTCCGCCAGGACCCCGGCATCCACATCCGGGTCGATATCGTTGAAGTCGGCGTGGAGACGCTCCTGGATCGATTTGAGTTGCTGCAGCAATGGCGTCAAGGCGGGGCGCCCATCCTGGCTGAACTGGCGCCAGTTCTCGCGGATGTCCATCAACGCTTTGCTTCCCGTTACGCTGGCGCGCACGGCGTGGAGCAGATACTGCAAGCGCTCGGCCTGTGCCGGATCCAGTGACTGCTGTTGCAGCTTTGCGGCGTAACCGAGCACATCGCCCTCGAGTTGCTTGATCGCACGATAGGCTTGTTGTGGTGTCTCGACGCCGCGACGCCCGCCGTGAGCGACCAGTCCACCCAAGGCCCGGCTCGGGCTGGTGATACCAAGGGTGCGTCGTCCCAGTTCCAGGGCCCGCCCGATCATCTGCCGCAACTCCGCCGCCATCGCCGCCAGAGCCGCCTCCGGCACGCGCGGATCGGTGGCGGCGATGTGGCTGGCGAGCTGATCCTCGCGCTGCTGGAAGTGACGGCCGAGGAAGCGCGCATAGGCGCCGATGAACGGTGAATACAGGATCACGCCGAGCAGGTTGATGATCGTGTGAAAGGCGACCAGGGCATAGAGCGGGTCATTGATGGCCAGCGGGCCGGCGATCAGCGCGAGTATCGGCAACCGCAGGATCAGCGCCACCACGCTATTTTGCAAGTTGAACAGGAAATGCGCGGCCGCCACCCGACGCTTGTCGGCCGGGCCCTTGATGGCCCCCAGCATCGTGGTCACGGTGGTGCCAAGATCGGCGCCGATGACAAAGGCCGCCGCTTCCGGCAACCCGAGGATGCCGGCATGCACGGCGCTCAGCGCGATCATGATCGCGCCAGAGCTGGACTGGATGACCGCGGTCAGCAGCAAGCCGCTGGCGACCATCGCCACTGGCCCGAGCGCGACCCAGGGGGAAAGATCGAAGGTCTGGGCCAGCTGATCAACACCGCTCTTCATCAGGCCGAGGCCAAACAGCATCATGCCCAGGCCCAGCAGCAATCGCGCCGCCTCCAGCCGCCGACTGCCATCGGCCAGGAACACGACGCCGAGCGCTCCCAGGCCCATGAAGGCGAAGGCGATCTCGTCGAAGCCCAGCTTGAAGCCAATGGTCGCGACGATCCAGCCGGTCATCGTGGTGCCCAGGTTGGCACCGAAGACCACCGCGATGGCGCCGCGCAACTCGACGATGCCGGCACCGACGAAGGCCAGCACCATCAGCGTCACCACCGAACTGGACTGCAGCACCGCCGTGCTGACGGCGCCAGCAACAATGCCGGTCAGCGGCCGCCGCGTAGCCTCACGCAGCCAGCGCCGGAAGCCGGCGCCTGAAAGCTCCGCGATCCCGTGTTCGAGTTGCTTGAGTCCGAACTGGAACAAGCCCAGCCCGGCGACAAGTTGCCAAAGATCCATTCCGTCGCTCGTCCCTGCAACGGGTCAATAGTGACGGTTTGATGACAGCGAGGGAAGTCCGAGTCCGGCCGAAGCAGGAAGTCGGGGTCGGGGTCGGAATCGGAATCGGAATCGAGGGCGACGGAAGAGCGCAAGAGCGAAAGTGCGGAAGAGCGGAAGAGCGGAAGAGCGGAAGAGCGAAAGAGCGGAAGAGCTGATTGACCACAAAGGACACAAAGGACACGAAGGAAAGCAGAGCAAGAAAAAAGCGTCTTTGACTGACGAACCCGGTCAGAGCTCTCAGGAATGCGCCGAGCCAAGCGAGGCGCCCAAGATCAAAAAGCTCTTCCTTTGTGTCGTTTGTGTCCTTTGTGTTGAATGCTCTTTCAGCTCTTCTCGCCCGTGCGCGACTCGAACCCCGGTCTAAGCCGCCCGCTCTGCACCCACGGGCTCGTCCGCCAGGCTCTCCGGCTCGTAGCCCAGATTCGGTGCCAGCCAGCGTTCGGCGGTCTGCAGGCTCCAGCCCTTGCGTCGGGCGTAGTCGCTGACCTGCTCGCGGTCGAGCTTGCCGACGACGAAGTACTGGCTTTGCGGATGGGCGAAGTACAGCCCGCTGACAGCCGCAGCCGGATACATCGCGTAGTTCTCGGTCAGCTCCACGCCGATGTTGGCTTCCACGTCCAGCAACTCGAAAATCGTCGCCTTCTCGCTGTGCTCGGGGCAGGCCGGGTAGCCCGGGGCGGGGCGGATGCCCTGGTAGCGCTCGGCGATCAATGCATCGCTGTCGAGCTTTTCGTCGGCGGCATAGCCCCAGTACTCCAGGCGGATGCGCTGGTGCAGGCGCTCGGCCAGCGCTTCGGCGAGCCGGTCGGCCAGCGCCTTGAGCAGGATCGCGTTGTAGTCGTCATGGGCGGCCTCGAACTCGGCCACCTTGGCTTCGATGCCGATCCCGGCGGTGACCGCGAAGGCGCCGATCCAGTCCGGCACGCCGCTGTCGGCCGGCGCGATGAAGTCGGCCAGGCACAGGTCGGGGCGGTCCGGGCCCTTGTCGGATTGTTGCCGCAGACAGTGCAGGGTGGCCAGCGGCTGGCAGCGGTCGGCATCTGCATAAAGATCGATGTCCTCGCCCTTTGCGCCGGCCGGCCAAAGGCCGAACACCGCGCGCGCCTGCACCCAGTCTTCAGCGACGATCTGCGCCAGCATCGCCTGCGCATCGGCAAACAGCTCGCGAGCCTGCTCGCCAACGATCGCGTCGTCGAGGATCTGCGGGTAGCGGCCCGACAGCTCCCAGGTCTGGAAGAACGGCGTCCAGTCGATCAGCTCGACCAGGTCGGCCAGCGGCCACGGGGAGACGGCATGAACGCCCGGTTGGCGCGGGGCC
>JBGTIE010000455.1:0-2518 GCA_041745855.1 Lysobacterales bacterium
CAGCGCACCGGTGCCGCCGCCGAGCCCGCCAAAGGCCAGCAGCGCCAGCGTGCCGAAGCACAGATCGATCCCGACTGCGATCAGGATCTGCAGAGTCAGCCGCTGCGGCACCTGCCAGGCATAGGTCCAGCCGCTCACCGCGAGAGCCAGATAGATCCCGATCAGCGGCAGCGTGGCGACGTTGGCTTTGGGCAGCAGCTCGGACTGGATCGGGGTGATCAACAGGGCGATGAAGGTGCAGCCGACGAAGATGCGATACAGATGAAACAGCTTCAGCTCACGCCAGCGGTGTTGGTCCTCGGAGCTGACTGCGGTCGACATCCTGACGGTACCGGGACGGTGGCTGAGCTGGGGGCAATATACCCGAAGGGCGGCACTTGCAAGGGCCCAGGGCTCAGGGCCCAGGGCCCAGTAGAGCAACAGCAGAGTAACGGGCCCCGGTCCGTCGCCCGGTTGAAGAGGCGGCTCTTGCTGGGCCCTGGGCCCTGAGCCCTGGGCCCTGCTTCACAATGCCTTCTCGACTTGCGGTCTCCGATCCAACCCAGTCTTCCCAAATGCGCCAAAAGCATTGCTTCCGCGCGCCGGGACAGGCACTCTCCGGGCCCTTGGCGGTCGGCTTGGCTTTGGCCACAATACGCCGCGTTTTGCACCGGGCGGTCCGGAGCTTTCATCACCCATTCGTATCGGAAAGGAGCACCAATGAATTTCCACGAGTATCAGGCCAAGGAACTGTTTACCCAGTTCGGGCTGCCGGTTCCGACCGGGATCATTGCGAGCACTGCCGATGCGGCGGCCGATGCGGCACGTCAGCTCGGTGGCGACCAGTGGGTGGTCAAGGCGCAGATCCATGCCGGTGGCCGCGGCAAGGCCGGCGGCGTCAAGCTGGCGCGCACGCTGGCGCAGGTCCGCGATGCGGCGAGCAAGATGCTCGGGACGAAGATGGAGACCTACCAGACCGCCGGGACCGCGCTGCCGGTCAATATCGTGCTGGTCACCGAGGCGACCGAGATCAAGAAGGAGCTTTACCTGAGCATGCTGGTCGATCGCAGCGTCAAGGCGATTACCTTCATTGCCTCGCCTGAGGGCGGTGTGGACATCGAACAGGTGGCACGCGAAAACCCGGAGGCGATCTTCACCCTCGAGGTCGATTTCGTACAGGGACTGCAGCCCTTTGAATGCCGCAAGCTCGGTTTTGCGATGGGCATGGGCGCCAAGCAAGTCAACCAGCTGACCAAGATCATGCTGGGGCTGTACCGGATGTACAACGAGCTGGACATGAGCCTGGTTGAGCTGAACCCGCTGGTGATCAACGGCGCCGGTGATCTGGTCTGCCTGGATGGCAAGATCAACGCTGACGAGAACGCGCTGTTCCGGCACCCGAAGCTGGCCGAGATGCGCGATGCCAGCCAGGAGGATCCGCTCGAGGCCGCCGCCGCCAAGCATGGCCTGAACTACGTCAGCATGGACGGCAACATCGCCTGCATGGTCAATGGCGCGGGCCTGGCGATGGCGACGATGGATGTGATCCAGCTCTACGGCGGCTCGCCGGCCAACTTCCTGGATGTCGGCGGTGGCACCAACACCGAGAAGGTCACCGAGGCCTTCAAGCTGATCCTGTCCAATCCGAACGTCAAGACGATCCTGGTCAACATCTTCGGCGGCATCGTGCGTTGCAACGAGATTGCCCAGGGCGTGATCAACGCGGTGCGCGAAGTGGGCATCTCGGTGCCGGTGGTGGTGCGGCTGGAAGGCACCAACGTCGACCAGGGCCGCGCCCTGCTGCAGAACAGCGGCCTGGACATCATCACTGGCGACAACCTCAGCGACGCGGCCCAGAAAGCCGTCGCCGCGGCGGCCGCGCAGGGCTGATCGCCCGCACCCCTTACTGACTAGCGTACGAATCTATCAAGGACGGACCCATGGCTGTTTTGGTCGACAAGAAGACTCGCGTCATCTGCCAGGGCTTCACCGGAGCCCAAGGCACCTTTCACGCCGAGCAGGCGCTCGAGTACGGCACCAAGCTGGTCGGTGGCGTGACCCCCGGCAAGGGCGGTCGTGATCACATCGGCTTGCCGGTGTTCGACACGGTGCAGGATGCGGTCGACGAGACCGGTGCCGACGCGACGATGATCTTCGTACCGCCGGCCTTCGCCGCCGACGCGATCCTGGAGGCGGCCGACGCCGGCATCCGGGTGATCGTTGCGATCACCGAAGGCATCCCGGTGCTGGACATGCTGCGGGTCAAGAACGTGCTCAAGCGCTACCCGGACACATACCTGATCGGCCCGAACTGCCCAGGCATCATCACCCCGGGCGAATGCAAGATCGGCATCATGCCCGGCTTCATCCATCAGCCCGGCAAGATCGGTATCGTCTCGCGCTCGGGGACGCTGACCTATGAAGCAGTGTTCCAGACCACTCAGGCGGGTCTCGGCCAGAGCACCTGCATCGGCATCGGTGGCGATCCGATCAACGGCCTGAACTTCGTCGACTGCATGCAGCTGTTCCAGGACGACCC
>JBGTIE010000456.1:0-4999 GCA_041745855.1 Lysobacterales bacterium
CCGCCGCCCGGTCGGCCTCGTCGATCAGATCCTCCAGAAAGCCGAACTCCGCCTCGGCGGCCCAGGCCTCGATCCAGGCCCCGCCCGCTAGCCGCTCGACCTCAAGACCAGTCACCAGGGTCTGGTCGACGGCTACAACGACCTGTGCCTCCGCGCTTTCCCGCCGCGCCTCCCTTTTGCGCCGCGACGGCCAATCCTGCATCAGCCCGATCCGGCGCATGGTCATGCGGTCTCCGCCCAGATGGAAGGCCTCCGGGCCGGTGACGGTGAGGTTGTCGACCGCGAGGGTCAGCGCCGGGTCCGGCAAGGCGCCGGCGCGATCGGCGTCGTAGCGAGCCGCAGCCACCTGGGCGTTGCGGGCGGCGACGATCGGCGCAGTGCTTGCGGCGACCTGGCGGATCTGGTCTAGAGAGACTTCCAGCGGTGCTGCCGGCGCGGCGGAGGTCAGACACAGGGCAATGGCGGTTGTCAGCCAGAACGAGCGACGCGAAGACCATCGCGACGGCGGAACAATGGAGGAGATCATGATGGCGCTGCTCCTGAAACAAGCGGAAAGGTCCGACGCGCAGGCGGCGGACGGGCAAGTTCAGGAGAGGGCTAGATCAGCAGGCGATAGAGGCTGTCGAGGGTGGGTCCGTCACGTGGGCGGGTGCATGCGGCGATAGCCTGTGCACCGGCCAGATGCGGCGCACGATTGAACGTGTAGTCATGCCCCGCTGGCAACGGCGCGATGGTCGGAAGCTTGCCGAAGTCGAGCGCCCCATCGCAACCCGAGCAGTCGTCGGCGGCGGCCGAGGTATCTCCCGCAGTGCCATGGCAGTCGGTCGCAACCGCAGGGTCGTCCACCAGACCGCTGTTGCACCAACCCGCAGCCATGGCCGTCTGACACCAGACGAAGGCGAGCAGGCAGAGCAGAACGAGGCGGCGAGGGTGGCGGCGCAAGAGTTGACTCATGAGGCGGTGGGGGGTGGGCTCTCAGTCTATCTCTGAATCGCAAAAGTTCCAGCAAACGCTCTCGTCGTGGGTGCGATTCAGACTGATTCCGCAGCGGCTCTCGTCAACGCCGAAGTCTCTGCCGCCAGAAAGGTCACCTCGGGGTCGGGGTCGGAATCGGTATCGGAATCGATCCTTGCCCGGCGTATCCGACTGCCTCCTCGTGAGCCACGCCGCCCTGCGTTGTCAGCATCGCCGCGGTCGATTGTGGCAGTACTCCCTGACGGCGTTGTTGAATGACTGCCCGGCGCACGGCTAGTCGTTGGCGGCTAGACCCCTCGCCGCTCTCGATTCCGATTCCGATTCCGACCCCGACTCCCGAATGGCTTCTCGTGATCAGTTGCCGGTGTTTGCCGGCAAACTGAGCAGAGCCCGCACCCGGCGCTGCTCGGCATCGCTGAAGTCGGCATCGAGCAGGCTCTGCAGCCGCGCCTCGCGCTCACCGTCGTTCAGGCTGGTATCGGACGCCCACACTTGTTGCCGCGCACGCACCGAAGCAAGCCGGGCCTGCCAGGCGGCGCGTTCGGCGTCGAGTGTAGCCAGGCGCTCGGCCGCTTCCGGACCGAACAGGGCAGTGCGCTCGGTCTGACGCTGCGCTGGAGGCACGTCCAGGGCATCGAACTGGCCGGTCTGTTCACTGGCCAGCAGGGGGTCGATCGTTTCGGCCCGCATTGCAAGCTGCTCGGGGCTGAGCTGAGCATCCAGCTGAGCAAGTTGCTGCTGCCGCTCATCGGCCGACAGCGAGCTGTCGCCCAGCAGCTCCCGCCGCGCCAGCACGTGGCGGGTATAGCGCTCCTCGTCGCCAAACAGGGTCTCGGCGTCGGCACCAAACCACTGTCGGCGCAGCGCGCTGAGGGCATCCAGCCGCTGTGCCGTGCTGCCATCGGGCAGGCTGGCGTCGGCGACGGCGAGGTAGTCGACCCAGCGGTCAAAAAAGGCCAGCGCGGCTGCCGCCTGAGCAGGCGAATGGGCGTTGGATAGGCTTTGCTCGAACAGGGAACGGATCTCGCTCAGCGGCATCTCCCCGAGCAGACTCAACCACCACTCGATCTGCCGCCGCAATTCGCCGTCGACAATCAGCCGCCCATCGCCGCTGAAACGCACCCCACCATCAGGCTGCGTCCCCCGCAAGGAACTTTCCGCCAGCCGGGCAAGCACCGCCGGCGGCAATTCGGGCGACAAGTCAGGGGCGGCTGAATCAACAACCGCGGCTGGAATCGGTGTCATCGGAGCCGGCGGGACTTCCGTACCGACCGGCTCCCTTGTTGACTCAGCTGAAACAGTGGATTCGCGCCCAACCGTAGTCCCTTCGACTACAGGCAGTCGGCCGACCAGAACCCAAGCCAGCAAACTGAGCGTCGCGGCAGCAAAGGCCACGGCAATCCAGCGCAATCTGACTTGGCGACGCATGCTCCGGACTCCCGCCTTTCACTGGCTACTGGAACTGGCTACTGGAACTCGCTCTCATAACTGGCTACTGGAACTCGCTCCAATCAAAGACCCACGTTCTTCAATCGGTTCGCCTGCGCCCGATAAACCGAAGCCGGCGACGGCGAGAACAGCCGGCGCAGACCAAGGATCTGATTGACTTCATCGAGGTGATTCCACGGATAGTCGTTGCGCAGCACCACACCCAGATGCGAGCTGCACTTGCCCACCAGGCCGTCGTTCTGCTCGAAACCAAAGAACAGGCTGGAGGCGCCAAGGAAGCCGTCGGACACGTCGAAGATGTTGGTCAGCACGCTGGTGCCGCCGATCGAGTAGTAGCGGATGCCATTGACGACCGATGCGCCCTGGCCGCAACTGCTGCTGGGAATCCCCTGCGGGTGGGCCGCGTTGAAGGCGGCGGATCCGGCACTGGACAGTGACACCAGAGCACCTAGCGCATCCTGGGGGTCGTCATTGCCGCTGAGGAACTCGATGAAGGCGCTCAGCGCATTGACCAGACCGGCCACCAGGGTGGCCTGGGTCGACCCCGGCGGTGCCACCGTGGCAATGGCGTCGGCCACCTTGCTGCCACGATGCGGACTGCCGACCGACGTGATCGATGCCACCAGATCCGGTCGCACCGAGGCGACATAGCGAATCGTCGGACCGCCGTGGCTGTGGCCAATCAGGTTGAAGCGGCTATGGCCGTACAGCGCACGCAGCGTATCCAGATCGTCGATCAGCTGTTCGCCTCGCACTTCGGTGAAGTTCGAGGCCGAGACATTGGCGACGTAGACCCTCGCACCGCCGCTGCGCAGATCCTGCGGCAGACCGTAGAAGTAGTCGTAAACACCAAGCAGACTGTCAAAACCGAGCAGACCGTGGACCAGCACGACCGGGTGCTTGGTCTTGGTGTAGGTGCTTGCCTGCAGCGATGGGACGCAAAGCAGACTCAGGCTCAGGAGCACCAGCACAGCGCGCAAATGATTCATCACGACCTCCCAGTCAGAAACGGATCTGAACCGCAGCACAATACGGCGGCGTATGGCCAACTATACGCATCCGTATGGACGCGTCAAGAGGCAGAGGCAAAGTGACGTGGAGGGGCAGTTTTTTCGGATTGGCCGGCGGGCATGGAGCTTACAGAGTGGTCGGCCACCTTGCGGCGGTCCAGCAGCCCCGAGTCCAGCGCGCGCAGAACACCGATTCGCGCCCCAGTCCCCATCGCGCCGGTGGCCGCGTCCCTATCCGCAGCGCCACCCAAAAAGGAACCCCGAGTTGCACTCGGGCCGTCGCGCAGCGACGAGACTTCACGAGCCTGCCCGCAAGACCACCCAGAAGCTGGCCCCAGAACCCGGTCCAGCAGCGCAAAGCCCAAACCCGGAAGTAGCGCGGTTCCGGCGCGACAGGCGGCCTGAGGCATTCGAAGTGCGAGGCGCCGGATTGGAAGTAGCGCGGTTCCGGCGCGCGCAGAACATCGATTCGCGCCCCAGTCCCCATCGCGCCGGCGGCCGCGTCCATATCCGCAGCGCCACCCAAAAAAGAACTCCGAGTTGCACTCGGGCCGTCGCACAGCGACGCACTCTCAACGCTGCTGACCACAAGCGCACCCAGAAGCCGGCCCCAGATCCCAGCCCAGAAGCGCAAAACCCAAACCCGGAAGTAGCGCGGTCCCGGCGCGACAGGCGGCCTGAAGCATTCGAAGCGCAAAGCTCAAACCCGGAACTAGCGCGGTTCCGGCGCGCGCAAAGCGTCGATCTTGCCGCAGTAGCCTTCGCGCCGGCGGCCGCGTCCCCACCCGCAGCGCCGCCCAAAAAGGAACCCCGAGTTGCACTCGGGCCCGTCGCACAGCGACGCGCGCTTCGGATCGCGGTAAATGAGGCCCCGGCTTTTGGCCGGGGAAAACCGGCTACCTATCACCCGGAGCTGAGGCTACACCGCCGCTTCAATGAGGCCCCGGCTTTTGCCCGGGGAAAACCCACCTCGGGCCGGTCGCCCTTGCGCGCCTCGGCCAGGCTTCAATGAGGCCCCGGCTTTTGGCCGGGGAAAACCAGGGTTTTGATGCTGGCACCCATCTTCAGACTGGGGCTTCAATGAGGCCCCGGCTTTTGGCCGGGGAAAACGGAGTCATGAGGTTCGTCACCAACTGGCTGGCGGACGCTTCAATGAGGCCCCGGCTTTTGGCCGGGGAAAACCCGCGAATGGTGCCGGGTTGTCCACCGCGAGGACGAGCTTCAATGAGGCCCCGGCTTTTGGCCGGGGAAAACGACGTGAAGCGTGGAACCGGCGAAGGCGAGCACATCCTCGCCACGCTGCCGCAGTGGCTTCAATGAGGCCCCGGCTTTTGGCCGGGGAAAACGGCAGATCGACGGGCGTAGGCGGGCGAATGTGTGGCGGCTTCAATGAGGCCCCGGCTTTTGGCAGGGGAAAACCAGGTAACGCATAATTCATTCTTCTCCTTTGCCGTTCCGCTTCAATGAGGCCCCGGCTTTTGGCCGGGGAAAACCGGCGTCAAGTCCATGGAATGGCGCGCCGGTTACAAGCTTCAATGAGGCCCCGGCTTTTGGCCGGGGAAAAC
>JBGTIE010000457.1:0-2679 GCA_041745855.1 Lysobacterales bacterium
ATGGTGCCCCGCATCAACCCGCGCGAGCTGGCCTCTATGCGCGTGGCGCTAACGGATCTGATCAAGGATGTCAGCGTCCGCGGCCGCGATCGCATCAACGCCCAGCTGGCGCAGGTGCTGATTGGCACGCAGCCAATGGCCAGCGCGTTCTCGGCAGTGCAGCGGATCATGGGCAGCGATCTGTCGCGAGCGCGCACGATCGTGTACACCGAGATCGGCCGCATCGGCAGTGCGGCCACCCAGCTGGAGCTCGAGGAAGCGGCGCGGCACCTGCCCGGCCTGAAGAAGCGCTGGCTGCATTCGGGCAAGGAGCATCCGCGCCAGGACCATCTGCGCGCCCACAACCAGATCGTGCCGGTGAACGAGCCGTTCGAGGTGGGCGGCTACAAGCTGATGTACCCGCGCGACCCGACGGCGCCGGCGGCGCACACCATCAACTGCGGCTGTCGCCATATCCCGGTTGTCGATGGCAGCAGCTTCGGCAAGAGCACGGTCAAGATGGACATGCTGGACCCCAAGGGCAAGCCGACGATCGTCACGCCGGCAAGGCCGCGTCCGGCCGAGCCACGCCCGGCTCGGATCGAGAGTGCCGATGGCCGCGCTCAGGTCACGATGGTGCAGGCAGCGGGCGGGCTGTTGGGCGGTAGATCTACGGCCAGCAAGGGCGCCACAGGCGCAGCCTACCAAGGATTGACTAGCTTGCAACAAGCCACCCTGGCCAGGCTTGAGGCCGAACTCGCGCGGCAACTCAGTGGGGAGACGGTGCATGTCGTGGATGCGGCCGGCGCAACCGTGCTGACCCGTCGCGCCAGCGGTGACCGCATCGAATTTCACTCGCATGAGCTGGCGCTGTTGCGAGGAGCAGTACTGACGCACAACCACCCCAGCAACAGTACTTTCTCAATACATGACATCGATCTGGCCGCGCGTGCCGGCCTGAAGGAGATTCGGGTAGTCACGCCCGGTATGGTCTACCGGCTTAGCCCGGCCACAACGGGATGGCATGACGATCTGCAACAGTTGCTGCGCGGTCACGGCCCTCCTGGATCGGTCCTTCGCCAGGAGATGCGGCAGTGGCATGCGCGCCTGCTGAAGCGGTCTCCAGGCGTGGACGTGGCTACCCAGGAGCAATTGCTCGCGCGTTGGCTGGTGCTACGATTGCAGCGCAGCTACGACTTGCGCTATGAGCGCCATAGAACATGACCACCAAGCAAGCCACCTTCGCCCCTACTCTGGAGTGGATGCAACTCGATCCACTGGCTTTCGATGAGACGACGCGTGCCGCCTATGACAAGGCAGTTGCCCGCGGTGAGGAGCGGGCGTTCCTGTTTGAGCTGGCACGTGCGGGCTATCGCCCGCCTGAAGCCAGCACCTGAGTCTCACGCCGCCCTCATTCGCTCCGGCTAAAAGCACGCCACCCCACTGATCGCGACCATCACTCCGTCCTCGTCCCATGTCGAGCGGAGTAGCAGATCGTGTCCGATCCCAAACCGAATGATTCCAAGGCCGAGTCGGCCAAGCTGTCGAAGGCCCAGATCGAGGCGCTCAAGCCGAGCGTCCCGGCAGACTACAAGCCGGTCGGCCGGGTGCGCGTCCTCAGCGCCGGCGACGGCTTCGATGTAGTCAGCGACGACAAGCGCGTGTGGAAGCGCCCGAAATGAGTCAGCCCAAGGTCCCGCAAGAGGGGCTGGTCGGTGAGCTGGCACTGCGCGAGGCCGCGACCAGCGAGCTGCAGCAGCTGATCGAGTTGATCCGCGGCCAGGTCCGCAAGGCGGCCGCACTACGCGAAGGCGAGTGGGTCAACATCGTGGCGGTCTATCCGGACCGCGCGATCGTGCACCGCGAGGGGCGGCTGTACGCCTATCCCTGGTCGATCGACGACAAGAACAACGTGAGCCTGGGCACCGCCTATGAGGTGGTGCTCGATCACAAGCCCGTCGCCATGCGAGAGGGCAACCAGACCGCGGGGGCGCGGGAGGCAGGACCCGTGGGCGCTTCGATCTTCGTCGAGGCGCTCGCGGGCGATGCTTCCGCACCACCTCGCTACCTGGTGCGGGTCATCCGCGCCGGCACCAGCCTCAACGGCGTCAGCTACTCGCGCAAGGTGCTGCGCGAAGCCACGCCCCTTTTCAACGGGGTGCGGGTGTTCGTGAAGTCCGATGCCGATCATGTCCAAGGCAAGGCCAAGGACGTGCGGCAACTGATCGGGCGACTCGACCAGGCGCGCTTTGTCGAGTCTGGCGAAGGGGAAATCCAGGCGGTGCTCGATGTGCTGCAGAGCACCTCCATCGCCGCAACGCTGCGCGAGGCGGTTGAGCGCGAGATGACCGACCTGTTTGGACTGTCGATCGACGCCGTCGGCGAAGCCCGCAGCAAAGGCCGCCTGCGCGAGGCCACCAAGCTGGTGAAGGTCACCAGCGTGGATCTGATCATCGAGCCCGGCGCCGGCGGGCAAGTCATCCGTTTTGTTGAAGCTCAGAAGGAGCAGGACATGCTGCGCACCCAGGTGCTCGAGCAAATCAAGCAGATCAATCCGGGGCTCGCCGCCTCGCTCGCCGATGCCAGTGATGAGCAAGTCCTGGGCGCGTTCCGGGAAGCGGTGGCGCCGGCGAAGAAGGAGCCGGCCACGGCCACGCCAACCGAGGGTGTGGGCGGCGGTCTGACGGCCGAGGCGGTCGA
>JBGTIE010000458.1:0-12769 GCA_041745855.1 Lysobacterales bacterium
AATGCGCGCCGCCGCCTCGCGCAGCAGCCGTTGCCGGCCGAACAGAAACAGCCAGCGACTGGCGTCGTAAACCGGCGCATGCCAGCGGTAGTAGCGCGACAGCTTGTCGCGCAGCAGCGTGTCCGGCCCAACCGGAAGCGAGTCAGGGCCGGCCATCAGGGAGATTCAGCCAGCGGCGCCAGCCCGGCGCTCAGTACGCTGCCGTAGGTGCCGACGCGATCTCGCCGATGCCAATGCTCGGCCCCGGCATGATCGGCAACCAGTCGCTGCTGGACAAACTCCGGCAGGAAGTCCATCGACAGCCCGGCCGAGCGCATCAGGATTCGCGCGCCGTCATTGCTCGACTGCAGGATCAGGCGCCATTCCTCGGCCAGCGCCTCGGGCGCGTGTGCGGCCATCCAGTCCTGGTGGTCGAGCATCACGAAGTGCGACCAGCTTTCTTTTCCGGATTGGAGGAAATCCGCCACCGAACAGGTATGCAGCCGGATGCGCTCGGCGCGGGCACGAAGGGTCTGGAAGTGCTCGGCGCGCAGATAGTTCGGGCAGCAGTCGGGCGTATAGCTGCCGGTGATGTAGACCCGCCAGAAATAGTTGTCGCGAATCGGGATCTCGGTCAGCAGGTAGCGCAGCTTGTCCTGCACATAGGCCGGTACGCCGCCCGGATATTGTCCTTCGATCAGCGCGCGCTGCGCCCGCGGTACTCCAAGCAGGGTCAAGGTCGCCGGCTGGCGCACGAACCAGCGCAGCAGCGCCCCCCACAACTTCGGCTCGATCTGCGCATACAGGCGCTTCTGTTCGGCCAGATCGGTCGCCTCCAGCAAGGCCAGCACCTGCCGCCGCAACCCCGGCCGCAGCCGCCGCAGCAGCAGGTACATCGCATAGGCCACATCGCCCGCCGCGCCGCGGAAATAGAACGAACCCCGACCGGAACGATCGAACAGAGCACCATTGCGATCCCAGAAGCAACGCGCCGACAGCGAGAGGCTGCTGCGCAGTTGCAGATACAAGCGCTGAAAGTCGTTATGCCAGCCCAGCCCGAAGAGCTGGAACAGCGCGTCGAAATCGCCCTGACGCAGCAGCGCCAGCTTCAACTCCAGCAAGGCGTTCTGACGCGGATTCAGATCGATGCAATGGATCTGCGCCGGGTCGTCGAGCAGATAGTCCAGCGCGTTGCAGCCGGCACTGGTGATCATCACCAGCCGGCTGTCCGCATTCAACTGCAACAACTCCCTATCAGCCCGCGGATCCTCCCAACAACTGTTGTAGATCAAGCGGTTGCCATGCATCGCCTTGAAAAAGGCATCGTAAGCACGGTGACGCAAAGCCATCAGGCACCCCAGCAGTCAGCCAGACCCAGATGCTCCCGTGCGCTGATGACGGTTTGAGGACGGTTTGGGGACGGCGGCGAGACAGGGGTAGCGGGCACCAGGAAGGACTCGCGAGTGGTGGCCTGGCAATCTTGTTGTCCTGCACCAGGGGCATGGAAACCAACACGGATCTAGCCTCAACCCTTGCCCTGAGGCCTGAACCCAGTCTCTTGCTCTTCCTCCGCGATCTCCGCGCCTCCGCGTGCAAATGCTCTTGCTTTGGCTTTGGCTTCTCCACCCGAAAGAGCATGGTCACGCGGAGATCGCGGAGAGAGCTTTCAAGAGAACAATCTCACAACAGGCGTCGTGAACCCGGCTTCCGACTGCTGTTCGCACCAGGCTCCTCGATCTTGCCCTTCCTCCGCGTCCACCGCGTCTCCGCGTGAGACCGCTCTTGCTGGTTCATGGCCCGTGTGCACAACGGGCCGATAAATGCGTCTCGCAATGACGAGGGTTTATGGCCCGTTTGTATTTCCAGGCCGAAAAGGGTCTCGCAGTGCCGCTTGGCACTCGCGGCCGCTTGACAGCCGGTGCTCGACGAGTAGGATGTATACACATCATAGGATATACATCATGGATCTCCAGGTAGCTAAATGGGGCAACAGTCTCGCCCTGCGAATCCCCTCCGAAATCGTGCGCCGACTCGGGTTGCACGAAGGAATTACGGTGGAGGCCCAGATTACTGTGGACGGCAGCCTGTCCATTCGGCCGGCGCAGTGGGATCGCAAGGCGTTCGCGCTCGAACTGAGTGACGCTCGCAGTACCATGCCCATGAGCGAGTCCGTGATGCAGGAACTGCGCAGTGGCGCGCGGTACTGACATGGTCTATGTCGACACCAGCGTACTGGTGTCGCTGTTCCTGAACGAACCCTACAGCGTGGCAGCAGCCCAATGGTATGCACGCGAGAAGAGCGAACTGGTCGCAGCAGCCTGGTGCATTCCAGAGTTCGCCAGCGCCCTCGGCATCAAGCAGCGTACTGGCGCAATCGACGCGCAGCAGGCACAGGGGGCATGGACGCGCTTCGAACGCATGGCGGCTGCTGACCTCCGATTGCTTCCGGTAGCGCCCGCCAACTTTCATCGCGCGGCCGAATTGGTGCTCGATGCCGCGAGCGCTTTGCGCGCCGGCGACGCCCTGCACCTGGCGTGTGCCGAAGCTGCGGGTGCGAAGCGTATGGCCACCCTGGACCAAGTCCTGAGGTGCAATGCACAGCGCTTGAAGATCAAGCCGGTCGTGCTGCGCGGCAAGCCCTGACAAATGGGCTTGGAGCCACCAGAGCTATTCGAAGGAAACAGGCCGATGTGACCCGCGCCGCGTTGTCCGATTGGCGCCACCAGATTGATCGCGGGTCTCACCGGCTGCGCACGATCGCCTCCTTCATTCCGAAGGCACCCTGCCGCGCTGCCACGGCCAGCGACCCAGCAGTTCGACCTCCAGGGCCATGCTCAGGAAGGTTCGGATCAGCACAATCAACCCAAGCACCAGAACGCCCTCCAGCGTGGGCGCCACGGCCACGGTGCGGATGATGTCGGCCGCTACCAGAAACTCCAGTCCCAGCAGGATCCCTCGGCCCAGATCCTGGCGGTAGCGGCGATAGGGATCGGCCTGTCGGCGGCCAGAGACCACCAGTCGCGCTGTCGCGAACAGAATACCAAGGACGATGACGATCACGCCGACGGCATCGATCGCCAGTCCGACGGACTCCATTGCTACCTGGAAGCTTGGCATGACTCTCCCTCTTGCCGGCTCTCGCTCCGCCGCCGCTCGGCGGTGGTGCCCAAGGCCGATATGCAGGCCTGGGTAGCGCCAAGCGAGTGCGAAACCGTGTGCGAGCGCGGCACATGGGCGCCTGGCGCAACGTTGCAGTGCTGCAACGTGGCGCATGGACCAGGGACGGTCTGTTCGGTGTCGAACAGATCGGCGGTACGTCGGCGAAGCGACGGAAGAGCGGCGAAGCGACGGAAGAGCGCCGGCCGCCTCGCGCTGGCTGTTACGGGGTGAGAATCGAAGCTTGGCGGGCGCGAGGGACCGGCCTACGGAGGGCGGTTAAATTGCATTCGGCGAAACAACCAGGAGCGCCGGCCGCCTCGCGCTGGCTGTCCAGGGGCGAAAATCGAAGCTTGGCGGGCGCGAGGGACCGGCCTACGAAAGGCGTGATCGGAGTCTTGCTTGCCCGGGCTACGTACGCGGCAACGTCACGCCCGTCTGGCCCTGGTACTTGCCTGCCCGGTCGGCGTAGGAGGTGCTGCAGTCCTCATCGGATTCAAGGAACAGCATCTGGGCGACGCCTTCGTGGGCGTAGATGCGTGCCGGGAGCGGGGTGGTGTTGGAGAACTCCAAGGTCACGTGGCCTTCCCATTCGGGCTCGAGCGGGGTGACGTTGACGATGATGCCGCAGCGCGCGTAAGTGCTTTTGCCGACGCAGATCGTCAGCACCCGCCGCGGGATGCGGAAGTACTCGACCGTGCGCGCCAGACAGAAGGAGTTGGGCGGGATCATGCAGACCGGCCCCTTGAAATCGACGAAGCTGTTGCGGTCGAAGTTCTTCGGGTCAACGATTGCCGAGTTGATGTTGGTGAAGATCTTGAACTCGTCGGCGCAGCGCACGTCATAGCCGTAGCTGGACGTGCCATAGGAAATCAGCCGACCGCCGGCCGCGTTGCTGCGCACCTGACCGGCCTCGAAGGGCTCGATCATCCGCTGCTCGGCAACCATACGGCGGATCCACTGGTCGGACTTGATGCTCATGCGGGGGAACGCCGGGTTGATGGGGGCGCGATTCTACCTTGAGAGCAGGGGTGAGGGCTGAGGGCTGAGGGATCAGAAGAGCAAGCGCCGTGCGAGCAAAAAGTGCCCGACAGACCTCAACACCCCGTCATTGCGAGACCCCTTTTCCGGCCCGTTGTGCACACGGGCCATGAACCCTCGTCATCGCGAGGGAGCTTGCGACCGCAGCGATCCAGTTGCGTTTCGCTGTTGCTATACCGCCCTGAAAGGGCAGCACAAGTTAGCCTGGGGCAACGCCCCAGGAAAACCGGACAAAGAATGCCAGAGCCCTGAAGGGGCGAACCATGGTCGGCTGCTGGACCGCGGCCCGGATCAGGCCCGCTGGATACACGGTCATGCCGATCTGCCGCACGTACGGACATTGGGCGCCCCTTCAGGGCTTTCGAATTGACGCGCTGCTTACCTGGGGCGTTGCCCCAGGCTAACTTGTGCTGCCCCGTTGGGGCGAAGAGCACAGCGTGGCGAGCTGCTCATAAAAATGAGTAATTTTCGTCATGGGTTCATGGAGAGGCCCGCGCCGATCGATTGCCGGCGAGCGTCAAATGAGGCAACCGTTCCGCTTCGAAACAGCTAGCCTGACCCCTCAGCCCTCAGCCCTCAGCCCTGCTCTTCCCGCCCTCAGCCCTCAGCCCTGTTCTTGAAGCCCCTCAGCCCTCAGCCCTCAGCCCTGCTCTTGAAGCTTCCGATGCATCCGCAAATAGTCACGCCGGTACTGACCGGCGAGGCGCAGCTTCTGGGGCTCGGTCAACAGCTTTCCCGAGATCTGGAAGAATTTCTGCTCTTCTTCGCGCAGGTGATGGTGGACCTCCTTCGACAGCGCCCTTGCCTGCTTGATCCAGGCCTCGCCGGCCGGGTCCAGATCCTCCAGTTCCTCGACCAGTTCGTCGATCTGATGATGCTCGTGCAACGCATGCCGGCTCGCTTCCAGACCCAGGTCGTGCATCATCATCGGCACGTACAGAAAGCGCTCCTCGGCCGCTTCGTGCGCGCCTAGTTCAACGCGTGCCTGCCGAAACAGCTCCAGCCGTTCGGAACTGCCCGGCTTGCTACGCAGCAGCTTGCGGAAAACGGCGCGCTGGATCTCGTGGCTCTCACGCAGGGCCTCGTAGATGTTGATGGCGGTCATGGCAGGACTTCCGTTGCGGCGAGGGGAGTGGGTGGAGTCAAAGCTGCGATTTGAACGGTCGGACGAGCATCTCCAGGATTTTCTGCTTAAGCGGGCGGCTTTTCCAATCGGAGAGCGAATAGGACTGCGCCGACTGCAAATCGGTCTCGAACACCGCCGTCATCTGGCGGGCGAAGTCACTGTTGTAGATATTCAGACTCGCTTCGTCGTTGAGCCGCAGCGAACGAATGTCGAAGTTGGTCGAACCCACCGACACGAACTCGCTGTCGATGATCAGCAACTTGGTGTGCAACATGGTCGGCTGATAGACATGGATTTCGACCCCCGCCTGCAGCAAACTGTCCCAATCGTCTTTGGACGCGATCTTGACCGCAAGCTCATCAATGTGCGGACCAGGCAACATGACCCGAACATCGACATCGCGACCGCGGGCAGCGACCAGGGCCTCGATCAAC
Organism: Lysobacterales bacterium; assembly: GCA_041745855.1. Lineage (GTDB taxonomy): Bacteria > Pseudomonadota > Gammaproteobacteria > Xanthomonadales > SZUA-5 > JAWLAT01. Next base: position 5,737 of record JBGTIE010000458.1, read on the forward strand.
AACTTGTCGGGCACAAAATAGGATGCTGCCAGGTCGATCGTCTCATCGGCCGCGGCGATCGCCAGCAGGTACATCAGATGCATGCTCTCGCTGCCACCGGAGGGCGAGGCGACAAACATGTGTGCATCCATCGCGCCCTTTTCCGGCAAGTCGGGAAAGTAGGCCGGGCCGTTCAGTACATGGCCGGTGGTCTTGATCCAGTTGTCGTTGAAAGCTGCTTGCAGCTGCGCCACCACCGGCCCCTCGATCCGGAAGTGGGTATCGCGCCAGTGCTCGGGACCGCCTGCGTCACCTTTCCACTGATCGGCAATGCCTACCCCGCCGGTGAAGCCGATTCGCCCATCGATCACCAGCAGCTTGCGATGAGTGCGATTGTTCATCCGGCCGAAGTTGTACCAGTTCAGTGGTCGGTATCGATGCAGCCTGACCCCAGCCTCCTCCATCGTATCAAGCAGCGACTGATCCATCCGGGTGCTGCCAACCCAGTCGATCACGACGTTCACGATCACGCCCGTGCGGGCTCGCTCGGAAAGCGCCTGCGTGAACGCAGCGCCGATTTCACCCGACCAGTAGATGAAGGTCTCGAAAGTGATCGTCGTCTGCGCCGAGCCGATCGCCTGCAGCATCGCCGGGAAAATCTCTTCGCCATTCTGCAGCGCGGTCACCTGATTGCCAGGCACGATCGCCGGGCCCAACAACACCGACATTTCGCGCCGAAACTGCGGATCGGTGATCGCATAGCGATGATCGGCCTTGCGCTCCAGCACCTTCTCGGGTGTCTTGAAGTTCTGCAGGAACACCAGCACCGTTGAGGTCGCAATCACCGTGATTCCGATGACCCAGAGCATGGTTTTTCCGCCCCTAGTCATTGCCATCGCAGACGACCCTCTGTGTGCCCGGATACGTTTCAAGGCTCCGGGCTGCTTTGCGGCTTGAAGTATGGATACCCTGTCGGATTCGTCGACAACCGTCGGTGCGGTATCACACCGAGTGCGCCAGGCGCGCAAAGGTCGGCGCGGCATTGCGCGAGCTGTATCGCGCGGAAGCCTGCTGCCGAGTGAGTGATCAAGATGCCGGGCAGCGACCCCGGCTGCCTAGACGTCAGCGCGCCCCGCACATTGGCGGGGCGCACGTTTCACCTGCGATTTTTGCGGCCTTCAGGACCGCGCCGATTCACGTACTTCCTCGTACTTCCTTGCGGCCGTGGATTTCGCGGCATCGACGCTGCTATCCCTTGCTTCACCAAGTATCTGATCCTCGATCTCGGTCGGCGGAACCAGCGCGCCCAAGGCGGCACCGATGGCAATGCCGAGGCTCCCGGCAAGCAGCGGTTGGTCGCGGTAGAAGTGCACCAGGCTTTCCCGGACGTTCTGTGCCGATTCCTTCACGCTCGCGCCCGCGTCGTGCATCCGTTCACCCATGGCCGCAGCGGTGTCACGCGATTTCGCTGTGACATTGCCGAGGGCGTCCTTGAAACTGCCCCCGTCCTTGTCGCTGCTCGTATCGGCGTAGTCATGGGAATGCGTCGCGCCATTTTTGCCGGAGGACATCATCATCCACGTGATCCCGACGCTGGTAAGTATCATCGGCATCGGGTTGTTCTTCACCTGCGCACCCAGGTTGCGGCCAAACTCTCCGCCGTGCTCGCGGGCCATGCCGAGCGCCTGATCGATCAGTTCGCCGGGCGAAAGCCGATCGGAGAGCTCGCTTGCGGTTCTGCCCAGACGCGCCCGCGCCTGGTCGACTTCGCGCTCCAGGCGTTCCGGGCTCTTGCTTCCATCGTCCTTTCGATCGTTTCCGTGGCGATGGTCATCGCTGCGATTTTCAGTAGCTTTGCTCATCGTGTTGCCCTCTGTAATGTCTCAACATCCTTCTTCGCCGAGGCCAAGGTGCGCTCGGGCACCATCGAGCTGGCGCTCATCTTTTCCTTGGCCGTATGGACCATCAGGTAGCCAACCAGCAGCGCCGCCGCGCCCACGATCAGCGCTGCGAGCCACGGCTCCAGGACCTGACTGAGCCCATACACCGCGCTCATCAGCAACACAACGAGCCCAGCCATGGCGAGGGCAGCGCCGATCGCGATGGCGCCGACTGCCGTTTTCACCTCCGAGACGGACTCCCGAACTTCGGATTTCGCCAGCGCGATTTCCTTGCCGAGCAGCGAGGACAGGTCCGTGGCCAGACTGCGAATCAGGTCGGCGATGGACTCGCTGCTGCGATCGCGGCTGGCCGCGGGCGCCGTTGCAGCCGACGCGGCTGTGTATTCGTGATTCATAGCAATTCACTCCCGTTGCCGCTGCGCGGAGCAGGCGTTGTCGTGTGTGCACCCGTCGTGTATGTACCCGTCGTTTGCGTTCCTCTCGTGTCCGGTCTGCGCGTATACAGCGGTGCACTGGCCGAGACCTCGTCATGATTACGGTCTTCGGTATGGTCGCGCTCTGCGCTCGCCTTGAAGAAGCGCGACAAGCCGAAACCGACCGCAATGCTGCCGAGCATGAACAGCGCCGGGCTGTTGCGCGCCAGCCGCTTGGCATCGTTCGCCAGTTCGTCGACGCTTCGGCCTTCCAGCTGTCCAGCGGCATCGGCCAGCTTGCTGCTCAACTCGCGCGCATAGCGCGCCAGACCTTCACGATCGTGATCGTCGAGATTCGATGCCGCGGCATCGATGGCATCCGATAGCGCGTCCGCCTCGTCGGCGAGCCGGTGCTTGCCGGCATCGGCCTGCTCGCGCGCCATGGCCCCTACTTCGCGCTTGGCGTCGCGGGCGTCTTCCTCGAATTTCTGTCTGGTCGTTCCGTTGCCGGTGTCATCGGGCATACCGCCCACGCTGCGGCGATTGGGATCTGGGTTCATTGGTGTCATTACACACTCCTTCGTTGTTCAGCCTGGACGTGCTTCAACTTGAGCTTTCCACAGCCTTGGCGCGGGCTCTGTGCGGCAACAGACGCAACCTCAGATGCAAGGCACGGTCTCCGCAAGCTGGTCATATAGTTAATTTCAGCGTGTCACCGAACAGACAGGATCTGGCCACCATTTCAGAATTGTTCGCGACAGGATCGGAAATCCGAAGGAATTGAGACTGATGATTCATACTGAGAGCTCATACGCTGGTGGAGTGAAACTCAGACCCCTCCCGGATATAAGCGAGCAATTTCTTGAGTTTCTGGGTAATGATAGCTATCCGTGCGTTGGGGCCAAATCCGCTTTGTCCAGAGGCTCTCTGGAAACTCATGAATTCGACACGTTGGGAGACCCGGAAAATGATCAGCTGATTCTCGATGGGCTTTCGCAATTTGTATCGATGATCGAAGAATGCTTGTCCGACAGCACTATCGTACATTCCTGGGTCGCCATATTCCGCGGACCATTCAACATGAATGAACGTCGCTTCGAGTTCGCGATGTGGGCCCAGCTATGGCGAATTCACAAGCTAGATCGGCTTGCGGGCAATCTTCCGGCCTACGACGTCAGCAGTGATACCCAAAGCGAACAATTCAGCCTGAGCCTGGCAGGATATCCGTTCTTTCTGATCGGGCTGCATCCGCACGCTTCGCGACTCGCCAGACGCTTCAGTCACCCGGTAATGGTGTTCAATTCTCATCGCCAGTTCGAGAAACTCAGAGAGGACGGACGCTACGGGAAGATGCAAGCGGCCACCCGGGCACGCGACATCGAGCTGCAAGGCTCGATAAATCCGAATCTGGCGGATTTCGGCGACGCAACCGAGGCCAGGCAGTATAGTGGCCGGGAGGTGGAGGCCGAATGGCGGTGTCCATTTGACTTCAGGACGAAGCAGTGAATTCAGATCTAAAAGTGAATCCAGTTGCAGAGACCGTGCGTATCCCGCCCTGTACAGCACAGACGGTCGAAATGGCCGTGGGCGATGAACTGGTGATCATCGATCCCGAGGGCCAGCAGGTCAGTGATCTGGTCGCCTTTGCTCTTTCTGATCGCGCGGAGTATCTATCGTCGGGCCGATCGCTTGACTACGCCGGACGCCTTTGGCTTACGACCGGCGACGTGCTGTATTCGAACCGTAGCCGGCCGATGTTGACGATTGTGGCTGATAGCTGCGGCCGACACGACTTCACGCTGACACCCTGTTCCACGGACACCTTCAGAATCATCTACGGGGAAGATGAGGGGCGGCCAGGTTGCGAAGGCAATCTGGTGGCGGTGCTGGCCCCTTACGAGATCGGGGTTGATCGCATACCGATCGCATTCAACATTTTCATGCATGTTGCGATAGATGCAAAGACCGGCGAATTCCGCGTTCTAGCGCCGCTCAGCAAGGCCGGTGATCACATTCGCCTGCGGGCCGAGATGCCACTGGTAGTGGCGATGACGGCATGTTCTGCCGGGCAGTCGAACAACTTCCGGTTCAAGCCGATAGATTTTCAGGTGGCGCGTTGCGGTGGACAGGATGTGGCGCGCACGGCACACGGGCCCTGAACCCTCGTCATTGCGAAGGAGCCCAGGCGACTGCGGCAATCGCGTTGGCTTCTCCGGACGCAGGCACTGGATTGCCGCGGCCCGCGCCGAATAGCGCAGAGCTGGCCACGCTTTGCCTTTCGCCCCAACGGGGCAGCACACGTTAGCCTGGGGCAACGCCCCAGGTAGGCAGCGCGCATAATCCCGAGCCCTGAAGGGGCGTCATATTTCCGGATGTACGGCAAGCCGACACGACGGCGTTGTCAGCGCGCCTTGAGCCGGGCCAACGGTTCAGCAGTCGACCATGGTTCGCCCCTTCAGGGCTCTGGTGTTCGTGGTCCGATTTTCCTGGGGCGTTGCCCCAGGCTAACTTGTGCTGCCCTTTCAGGGCGGTAAAGCAGCGGCGTTCGCCGTGTGCCTTGGTCTGACCCCGGGTGGCATCGCGTCCCCGGCCAACGCTCTGGGGTGAACGCACACGGCAATCCAGCGATCTGAACCACAAGTGGAGCGAAAAATCTCTGGATCGCTGCGGTCGCAAGCTCCCTCGCGATGACGAGGCTAAAAGCTACCCTGCAAGCGCCTTGATCAGCTCCGCCTTGGACATCGCACTGCGTCCGGGAAGGTCCCGCGACTGCGCCATCTCGTAGAGCTCCGCCTTGTTCCTGGACTCAAGCTCATCGCCATCGCCGCCGTTTCGTTTTCCGCCGCCGTTCCGCTTCCCGGCGCCGGCGCCGTTCGCAGGATGCGCTCGCGCCTGGAGCTTGCCCTGCAGTCGGGCTTTCAATACTTCCATCAGATCCACCACGTTGCTGGCGCTTTCCTCGACTTCCTCTTCGTCCGCCCGGGCCGCAATGACATCTTTACCGGATTTCAGCTTGCGCTCGGCCAGTTCGACGATGCCGGCGCTGCGCCTGTCTTCCAACTCGCTGCGATCGAAGCTCATGGCCTTCAAGATCTTGATGGCTTTGACAAATTGGGCGACGGCCGCCGCGTCGGCCGGCACCCTGGGCGGCAGGCCGATCGCCTCGGGACTACGGACCTCTTCGGCAAAGCGCAGCGTCTCGGCGCGCAGGATCCCACCCTCGGCGATGATCGCGCACAGATACTCCTTGCCCCGCATCACGAAGGTCGCGATACCGGCACGCTTTTGCTTCTCCAGGGTCTCGGCGAGCAGTCGATAGGCCTTGGAAGTGTCCCCATCGGGCACCAGAAAGTAGGCCCGCTCGAAGTGCAGCGGGCTGAGCGCGTGCAGGTCGACAAACTGCGCCAGATCGATCTCGCGCGACTTCGCCGGATCGAGGGCCTCCAGTTCATCGTCCTCAATGATGACGAAGCGGTCCTTTTCCACCTCGAAGCCGCGCACCAGATCGTCGGCATCGAGCGCCTCGCTCATCTCGGCACGGAAAAAACGTCGTTCGAGAAAGCTGCCCTGCGCATCGACCATCCGCAGCCGCAAGGTCGAGCCGCGGGTGGCCGAAAACAGGCTCACCGGTACGCTGACCAGACCAAAACTCACCACACCCGACCAGACCGGCTTGAAGTGTTCGGCCGCCTCTTTGACTTCCTCGTCCATGCTCATGCCCTCTTTCGAACTGCCTGCAGACTCGCCTGCAAGGCGCGACCCAGGTCATCGCTGGGCTTCTTGCTCGACGTCTTGACCAGCTTGAGGCGTGGCCCGCCTCTCACTTTTGACTCGACCAGCTTCAGCACCCGATCGCGATAGGCATCGTGGTAGCTGGACAGGTCCAGTTCGGCTTCCAACATGCCCACGAGCTGCCGCGCCATATCAAGCTCCTTCGGGTTCAACGCCGCGCCATCGGGCGCCTCCAGCTGCGCTGCGGCAACGACTTCGTTGGCATGCCGCAGCGACATCAGTACCGGATAACCCAGATGCAGACGCAGCGCGCCGATGTACGCCCTGCCCCGCATCACCCAGCGCGCCAGGCCCTCCAAGGCACTGCTCTCGACGGCTTCAACGAAGGCGAAGTAGGCCGCGCTGTTGCCGTCCGGACCGAGGTAGTACGGCCGGTCATACCAGTGATGATCGATCTTCCCGGTGGGCAGGAAGGCAACGATGTCGATGTCCCGCGACGCATCGGGTTCCAGCGCGGCGAGTTCGTCTGCTTCGAGGATGGTCCGGTCGCCGTTCTCACCCACATAGGCGCGCCGGGTGTCGGCGTGCGGCACGATTTCGCCGCTGTCGGGATTGACCATCGCCTGCCGCACCGGTTGGCTATCGCTGCGGCTGAGGACGCGGAAGCGGATGTTGCGATCCTCTATCGCCGAATACAGTTTGACCGGCACCTGCAGCGTGCCGCAGTGGACCACCGCCTTCCAGATCGCCCGTGCTGCCATCAGCTTGCTCCCGAACTGCCGTGACAGACGGGGCAGCGCGGATCGCGATCGATGCTGATGACCACGCACACGGCGCAAACGATGCCGTCGCAATCGCTGCAATAGAGCATCGCTTCGACCTGATGGGCTTGCTCGCACCACGGACACAGCGATGGCCCCGGGGTCATCCACCAGCCCGGCGCGGTACCGGGCGCGTCGTGCTTGCGCTGCGCCGTCACAGTCCTACCGCCTTGCGCATGCGCGGCGT
>JBGTIE010000459.1:0-1629 GCA_041745855.1 Lysobacterales bacterium
CTCTACAGGGCCCAGAAGGGCAGCTAGCCGACGCTCTACTGGGCTCAGGGCCCAGAAGGGCAGCTAGCCGACGCTTACTGGGCCCTGGGCCCTGAGCCCTGGGCCCTCCACCTCAAAGCAACGACTGCCTCGAGACCTCAATGCCAGACCGCTTCCAACTCGAATCCGACTACGCCCCGGCAGGCGACCAGCCGCAGGCGATTGCGGCCCTGATCGAGGGTTTCGAGAGCGGTGAGGCGCAGCAGGTGTTGCTGGGCGTGACCGGCAGCGGCAAGACTTTCACGATTGCCAACGTGGTCCAGCAGATTCAGCGGCCGACGCTGGTGCTGGCGCCGAACAAGACATTGGCGGCGCAGCTCTACGGCGAGTTCAAGTCCTTCTTTCCGCACAATTCGGTCGAGTACTTCGTCTCCTACTACGACTACTACCAGCCGGAGGCCTATGTCCCCAGTTCGGACACCTTCATCGAGAAGGATTCGTCGATCAACGAGCATATCGAGCAGATGCGACTATCGGCGACCAAGGCGCTGATCGAGCGGCGCGATTCGCTGATCGTCGCCACGGTGTCGGCGATCTATGGTCTGGGCGATCCGACCGAGTACCACAAGATGGTGCTGCATCTGGTCCGCGGTGACCGCATCAACGAGCGCGACGTGGTGCGCCGGCTGATCGAGCTGCAGTACACCCGCAACGACATGGAACTGCGCCGCGGCTGCTTTCGCGCTCGCGGCGAGGTGATCGATGTGCATCCGGCCGAAAGCGAGCGCGAGGCGCTGCGGATCGAGCTGTTCGATGGTGAAGTCGAAGCGCTGGCGCTGTTCGATCCGCTTACCGGCGAGGTGATCCGCAAGCTGCCACGCTTCACCGTCTATCCCAAGTCGCACTACGTGACCACCCGCAAGACCGTGCTGGAGGCGATCGAAACGATCAAGACCGAGTTGGGCGAGCGGCTCGAGCAGCTGTATGCCGAGGGCAAGCTGCTGGAAGCGCAGCGGCTGAAGCAGCGCACCAGTTTCGATCTGGAGATGATGGTCGAGATCGGCTACTGCCAGGGCATCGAGAACTACTCGCGCCATCTGACCGGCCGCATGCCAGGCGAGGCGCCGCCGACGCTGTTCGACTATCTGCCGGCCGATGCGCTGCTGGTCGTCGACGAAAGCCATGTCACCGTGCCACAGCTGGGCGCGATGTACCGCGGTGATCGCTCGCGCAAGGAAACGCTGGTCGAGTACGGCTTCCGGCTGCCTTCGGCGCTGGACAACCGACCGCTGCAGTTCGAGGAATGGGAGCGCCGCGCGCCGCGCAGCATCTTTGTCTCTGCCACGCCCGGCAAATACGAGATGGGCCGCACCGATGGCAAGGTCATCGAACAACTGGTGCGGCCGACCGGGCTGATCGACCCGGAAGTCGAAGTGCGTCCGGTCGGCAGCCAGGTCGTCGACCTGCTCAGCGAGATCCGCCTGCGGGTCGCCCTGGGCGATCGTGTGCTGGTGACCGTGCTGACCAAGAAAATGGCCGAGAACCTGACCGAGTATCTGGCCGAACAGCAGGTCCGGGTACGCTATCTGCATTCGGACATCGACACCGTCGAGCGGGTCGAGATCATTCGCGACCTACGGCTGGGCAAGT
>JBGTIE010000460.1:0-12119 GCA_041745855.1 Lysobacterales bacterium
CCTTCGAAGCCAGACAGATCGCGCGTGCCGAAGTGCTCGCACAGCCGCCGCCTCGCCGCCTCGGCCTCGAAATGCCACGGCGGCAGCCGCCGTACGCCATGCAGGTCGGCCGGCAGCGTCAGGCTGAAGTCTTCCGACAGCAGCAACTCGGCCGGCGCCAGTCGCTCCAGTTCGTTGCCCAGTTGGGCCGGGGTGATTTCGGCCAGCACGAAGCGACCGCCGGCCAGATCGACCCAGGCCAGGCCGACGCCGTCGCGCCCGCAAGCAACCGCCAGCAACAACTGCTCGCGGCGCTCGTCGAGCAGACCCTCGTCGGTGATCGTGCCCGGCGTGACAACCCGCACTACGCGCCGCTCGACCAGCCCCTTCGCCTGCGCCGGGTCACCGATCTGCTCGCAGATCGCGGCCGATTCACCGCGCCGGACCAACCGCGCCAGATAGCCTTCGAGCGCGTGATAGGGCACCCCGGCCATCGGTATCGGCGCCCCCGCCGACTGGCCGCGCTGGGTCAGGGTGATATCCAGCAACTCACTGGCCCGCCGGGCATCGTCGTAGAAGAGCTCGTAGAAATCGCCCATCCGGAACAACAGCAGCACGTCCGGATGCTCGGCCTTGATGGCCAGATATTGGCGCATCAGCGGGGTGTGGGTGGTGGGGTCCGCGGCGCTCACGGTCGTGAGGCTCCGTGGGAACTCGTAGCGGTGTGAAGTGCGAGGTAGAGGGCCCAGGGCTCAGGGCCCAGGGCCCAGAAGAGCGGGCTTGGTCGGGTCCTGGAGTTTGCGGGCAGAGAGCTGGGGCCCGGGCGCCAAGCGGCCTTCGTGCCTTTGGCCCGAGTGCAACTCGGGGTTCCAATTGGCGAGCTTTGCTGGGCCCTGGGCCCTGAGCCCTGGGCCCTTATGGGGACCGGCGTGTGCTCGGCCCGAGTACAACTCGGGGTTCCGGGGTGCGGGCTCGCTACGCGACCGGCCCGAGTACAACTCGGGGTTCCGGGGTGCGAGCTTTGCTGGGCCCTGGGCCCTGGGCCCTGGGCCCTAATGAACACCGTCCTGCGTTCGGCCCAAGTACAACTCGCTGTTCCGGGACGCGTGCTTTGCTGGGCCCTGGGCCCTGGGCCCTGTGCCCTCACCAACATGGCCCGATACAGCACCCGGTCACCGCCTGGCCACCAACGTATACAAGTCTATGGTCTGCCCACTCTCGGCATGCTGCTGCTGATGCTGGCTGACGCTGAAATGGCGGAAGCCGTAGACCTTGAGGACGGCCTCATAGTAGGCGGCCGGATACAGCCACCAGGTGTCCATCGGGCGCTTCACCGGCTCGGGGATAAAGTGTGGCCGGTCGACGTCGCGCTCGCTGATCACCAGGGTGTCGGTGCAGACGGCCGCAATCTTCTGCAATGCCAGCACCGGATCGCGCAGGTGCAGCAGGATGCTGCCGCAAACCGCAATCTCGACCGGCGTGATGCGCTGGTCGATTTCGTAGACCGGCCCGTAGACAACGTTCGCTTCCGAGTTCAGCGCGTTGCGGGCGAACCACCAGGCGTTGTTGATGAAGCGCAGATGGACCCGGGTACGCTCGAGCACCTCGCGCTGAGGATCGCCGTCGTAGGGCACAACATCCCAGTCGTACTCGTCCGAAAGGTCATAGCCGATCACTTTCGCGCCGCGCCGCTCCATCTCGAAGCACAACTGGCCGCTGGCAGTGCCCACATCGACCGCGGTCCGGCCGGCAAAGTCGACGTTTCCAAGGTAGGCACCGATGCCCGCCCGCAGATCCCACTCGCTGCCAACCGTACCGACACCGGGCAGGTCCATCCGGTGATAGAAATAGCACTCGTCCAGACCAGGCGTGCGCGGCGCGGCAAATTGCATCGATTACGACTCCTGCGGCAGGGGCCGGCAGCATAGGGAGAATCGGGAGAGGTGCCAAGGGCGGCAGCGTTGCCGGAGACCGCGGCGCGGAAGCCGAGTGGCACCGCAGGTCAGAAGAGCTGAAGAGCTGATTGACCACAAAGGACACGAAGGACACGAAGGAGAGCAAGAGCAGACGAGACTGGTGTTGACTGGCGCACCTCGGCTGGCGCGCTCAGCTGTGCGGCTGTGTCCGTCGGATGCCCATGACCAAAGCTCTTCCAAAGCTCTTCCCTTGTGTCCTTCGTGTCCTTTGTGGTGACCTGCTCTCTTGCTTTCGTGTCTCCCGACTCAAACCCTACCGCCGCAAACGCCCACCAGCCTTCACCCCGAGAACCCCATCGAGCACCCGCTCCACCGCAAATCCGGCCTTGCCGAGGCGCCGCACCACCTCGCCCGGGACGTCGCGGCCGCTGGTCTTGCTGTTGGGCGTGCCGGTGTAGTGGAACAGCCCGCCGCGCGAGCGCAGCACTCGGGCCAGTTGGTCGTAGAAGCGTTGCGAGTAGAGCTCGCCGGCGATTCCGAAGCGCGGTGGATCGTGCAGGATGGCGTCGAAAGCCTGATCGGGAATCGCTTCAATCGCACGGGTCACATCGTCCAGGATCAACTCGAGTCGGCCTGCGGACTCGGCCGCAGCCGGATCGGGTGACCACGGATTGTGCTCGCGCAGCCACAGCACGTCGGGGTTCTTCTCGAAGCTGAGCACGCGCGCGGCGCCCTCGGCCAGACACCAGGCAGCGAAGTAGCCCAGGCCACCGCAGGTATCCAGCACGACCCGACCACGCGGCCGCACCAGCGCGACCTTGCGCTGCGCATCGGTGTAGGGTGAGAGCTGCATCGTCGGCAGCATCTTGATGCCGTCGATCTCGAAGGTGGGGGCGCCCCAGTCGGTAGGAACCAGCTTGATCAGCGAACCGGCATAGCGCTGCAAAGGGGCGAACTCGGCTCCATCCCAGTAGTAGATGCTGCGGTCCTTCAGTCCCTCCGGCCACGGATAGCGCCGGCCATCCCACTGCCAGCCATCGGCATCAAGCAGCGCCTCGGAACTGGAGCGGCCCAGATCGAACGATTCGGTCATGCAACTCGCAGCGGCTGCCCGGCCTGCCAGCAACGCCTCAGCCAGTTCACGAGTCAGCAGCGGGCCGGCGTAGCGGGACATGGGCGATGGCGTAGGCGAACGGGCTGCTGACACTAGCAGGAACAATCGACGCAACGCGGCTCTTGACCTCTCTGGGCCCTGGGCCCTGTGCCCTGTGCCCTGGCTCCCCGACTCGCACTCCATGCCAATGCCTTCAGCCACTGTGCTCCGAAAAATCAAAGTCCAGTCGCGGCCCTGGTGCGGCCACGCTGTCACCCTGCAGATAGTCGACGCCCAGGCTCCACAGGTTGGCCAGCAGCGATACCTCGTCGACCCCGTCGACGATGATCACCCGTCCGCCCGCATGCCAGCGATCGATCAGCCGCGTGATCAGCTCCGGTCTGGTAGCCAGCAGGTGGCCGGCGGACAGTCGCAGGCCGTCCAGCGGCAGCGCCTGCAGGGCTTCGAGGCTTGCCATCTCTCCGCTGCGGTCGATCGCATGGACCCGCACACCATCCTGCCGCAGGCGCTTGACGATTGCGATCAGGGGCGGCCGCTCGATCAGCGTCTGGCCGTCGAACTCGATGCTCAGGAATTGGCCCTTGTAGCCACGCCGCTTGATCTCGTCCTCCAACCAGGTCAACAGCGTGCGATTGAAGCAGCCCAGCTCGATCGGCACACTGACGTTGGCTAGATGACCGCGCGAGCGTTGCTCGTCGAGAGCCTCCAGCGCCTGCGTCAGCGCGATCCGCTCGATCTGCGGCAGTACGCCCTGACTGCGAGCCAGCTTCAGGTACTCGCCGCGGGCGACGCCAACCAGCGGTTGGCGGCGGTCGCGCAGGCGCAGTTGCAGGGCGTACAGCCCCTGAGCCTGACCGCGCAGCGCCAGCACCGGTTGAAACTCGGCCAGCAGACCGACCCCGCGGGCGGCGTGGTGGAGCAATTCACGCAGCCACAACGCGCGTTCGGGTGGCATCTCGTCGACCTCCACGCCGAGCAGGCCCTCGACCCGGTTGCCGCCACAGCGCTGGGCCGCGGCCAGGGCGGCAAATGCAGTGCCGATCCACGGATCCACACCGGCTGCCGGCCCCGGCTTGCAGTTCGCGATGCCGACGCTCACGCTCAGGGCCATGTTTTCGCCCTCGACCTTGAAGGGCATCTGGGCGATGGCCAGGCACATCGCCTCGGCCAGCTCCGTGATGGCCTTGCTCTCCTGTCGCCGTACCAGCAGACCGAAACCGAATTCTTGCCACAGGCAGAGCCGGTCCGCTGGATCGCAGCACTGCAACAGGCGCTGCGCCAGGGCCTGTTCCAGTTCGTATTCTGCTGCCATGCCGAGCCGGCTGTCCAGCGCACTGGCCTGGTCGACGCCGATGGCGAGCAGAGCGCAGGTCCCTTCCTGATCTTCCAGGGTTAACTGCTCGCCCAGACTGGAAAGGAAGTGGCCGCGCCGCAGCACTGCGCCGTTGTCATTCGAGGCGCTGCGCAACTGCCGGCTCAAGGCCCGCACGCGTTTGATCCGACTGCGCACCGCGCTGAGCAAATGTCGCGGACGGATCGGCTTGGTCAGGAAATCATCGCCGCCGGCCTGGATCGCACGAAAGCGTACTTCGCTGCTCTGCTCGCCGGAGAGGAACACGATCGGCAGTACCAGCGCGTCCGCCTGCTGCCGCAACTGCAGGGTCAGGCTCATGCCATCCTCGCCCGGCATGTACAGATCCATCAACACCAGGTCTGGCTGGAAGCTGCGTACCGCTGGTAGTACTTCATCGGCAACCTGCACAGCGAGGCACTCGATCCCGGCGCGGCGCAGGATTATCGAGCAGAACTCGGTGATGCTGCGATCGTCGTCGACCAACAGGACGCGATAGGGCGTGCTGACCTGTTCGGTGATGAAGGCGCGCAGCTGGCGTCCGAGGGTCGGGTCCTGGAAGCCGTCGACATAAAACGCGGCGCCGCTGATCAGGGCCTTCAAGCGCTGTGAATCATCGCCTTCCCCAATGGCGATCAGGGGAACCTGCGCAGTCTCCGGGGCTTTCTCGACCAGTTTGTCGATCAGCTCGGCGGTGGCCGACAGCAGGCTGACCTGTACCAGCATCGCCTGCGGCATCTGCACCCGCATTTGTGACTGCAGCGCATCGCTGTCGGTGAACCAGCGCAGATCAAAGCCTTCCCGATGCAACTCGTCAGCAAGTTGCGCCGGTTGCTCCGGACTGCTGGCAAGGGCATAGACGCACTTGCCGTTGCTGACCGCCGCCTGCGGGGCGCACTGCGCCAATGCACCGAGCAGATCCTGACCGATCCGATGCAGAACACTGCATTGCGCTGAGGTCGGTGGCAGTTCCGACTCGATCAGCACGCAAAAGTCCGCGTACAGGGCCAGCGCGGGCGAGCGCAGCGGGTCCAGTTCCAGATTCGATGCGTAATCGAGCAGACGCTCCAGATCGCCCGCACAACGATTGGCCGCCTCGGTATCCCAGCTGGCGGCGTCGATGCGCAGGGCGGCGGAGGCGATGCTCTTGGTCAGATCGACCAGCGAATGAATGGCTTTGGCTGAAGTATTCATGGCGCCATCGTGCGCCACGGACCACTCGCAAACGATTCGGAAAACTACCTACCGGCGGCGCCTTTCTGAGACCAGGGCGCTCCGGATCGGTACGCTTGTTCGCGCATCATTAACCGGCGACTTCAATCCTGCAGGCAGTCCCTGACCCCTCAGCCCTCAGCCCTGCTTCTACTGCATCATCTGCGCCGCTTCGCCCGGACAGGTGGCCACCACCGACTCGTACAATCGGTCCTTGACGATCCGCAAGGAGTCGTTGGCCGGGTCAACGACCGCACCGCCACTCACGCTCCCGGACGTTTCATCCGACCCGATCATTTCCCGTACGCGCGCGAGCGACATCGTTAGCGCGGGCAACTGACTGAGCATCAGCATAGTGACCTGCTCGCAGGTGGCCTCGCCGCTTTGTACCCGCGCCAGCTGGGTCTGGAAGTAACGCACCGGTACATCGACATTGCAGGCGGCCAATGCACGCTCAGCTTTAGCGGCTCCAGGCACGATCAGCTGGCTCTTCAGGACGGCGCAGGCGTTGGTCGGATCGCTGCCTGCGAGTGCCCGTTGCCAGGCGTCTTCGATGCGGCTCCGATGGGCCGACTCGACTTCCGGGGGGAGGGTCTGCGGCTCGCTGCTGGCGCTGTGGTCGACGATGGGTGCATCGGCGGGCACTGCCGCGGGCTCGCTGCTGACGGGTGTGCTTTCGGTCACCGGTTGCGACGGCGCGGGGTCCGGAGCGGGCGCGTCGGTATCCGCACCACCGCATCCGACCAGACCGGTCAACAACAGCGCCAGCGCGCAGGATTTCAAGATCGACATGAATGCAGTTCCTTGTGGTCAATGTCCAGCGCCTGTCTGACTCCTCAAGCCTCCAGCAGTTCCCAACCCTTCGGCAGATTGTCTGCAAGCAACCTGGTTGCGATCGCATCGGCGCGCTCGCTGCTGGCAGCCAGATCGACGCTGACCTTGAGCGGTTCGGCGCGGCGGGCCGAGTAGTCGGTCCAGTAAATGAGATAGGGATAGGCGTTGTCGCCACTCTTCTGCAGCACGACCAGCTTGCGCAGCATCTCGCCCTTGGCATAGACCTCGCGCCGCAGCACCTTCGTTTCGTCGTTGCGCACCTGCAGCTTCGGCCGCTCGCCGCTGATTCCGATCTGCTCGATGCGGGCGCCACCATCGCGCCAGTTCTTGTCCTCACGCAACTGGCCGAAGCGGGCAAAGGTCAACCGCGGACAAGCGTTGAGGCCAAGAAATTCGTGTTTTCCGGTGTTTTCGTTCCAGCCGAACAGCTGGCTGCGTTGCGGTTTGCCGCCGTCGGCGTGGATCAGATCCTCGCCATGCAGCTCCAGCACGTGGCGCGGCTTGAGGAAGTGGATCTCGCGCCCGGAGGAATCGGTCATCGCCAGCGGCGCCTCGATCTGCAGTGGTCGCAACTGGTCGAGCAGGGCGATGCGTTGGGCGTCGGTCAGGCCCGATCCGACCCGTGCAAAAGCCTGCAGCCAGACCCCATCGGCACCATCGGGGGATTGATAGGTCAGCGCGGTCAGCAGCGAGGCGACGCCCCACTGGCCCTCGAAATCGCCCTCGACGTAGCCGATCAGGACCGCATCGACGCTGCGCACCGGCTTGACCTTGAAGGCCTCGGCGCGATTGAGCCGGCGCAGCACCACGCCCTCGGCGCCAGCGGCAATTTCCGCCTCGAAAGCCCCGGCCAGTTCGCGCTCGGCAATCTGGCGTGCCGCAACCGCATGTACCGGCGCCGATTCGTCGCTGCCAAACCACTGCTGCAGCTGTGTCAGCGTGCTGCCGTAGTGGCTCTGCTGCGGCCGCAGGTCACGACCGTCGAGCATGACGATGTCGAACAGCGCCAGTCGCAGCGACGCGATCTCGTCTGCGCTGCCGGAGAAGCTGACCCGGATCACCTCGCTGACGCCGGCACGCCGCTGCTCGTCGGCGCCGGCAGTGGCGTCCAGGTAGATCTCGCCACGCAGCAGCGCCCTCTGCACGCCAGCTGCTCGCAGCCTGGTGGCCAGTTGATCGAGCGCCGGATAGCCGATGCGCACCCGGCCGGCCGGTGCGGAAAAGCTGAAACAGTGCTCGGCGTCGAAATAGATCAACGCCCCTTCGCCGTCATATTTTCGGGTCAGCAGCAGCGGATCGTCACCGCTGAAGCGGCTGGCCAGATCACCCGGCGCCAGTGCGCTGATCTTGCGCATCACGGCGTTCTCGAAATCGGTCGCGACCGCCAGCAGCACGTGGTCACTGACCGCCCCACCGCTGGCGATGCCGTAATCGCCGCGCATCGTGATCCTGGATCGGTCGATCATGCCGGCGTCTCCTTCGGTTCGGGCAGTTTGAGTTCCTGGTCGCTCAGCAGCAGCAACAGCTTGTAGCGGCCGGCGTCGTCAACCTCGCCGTAAAGAAAGGCGCGATAGGCAGTGCCGTGCTCGCGCAGCACCAGCGGTAGGTTGCCCTTGGGACCCGCGCCCAGCACCGCCACCTCCTTGCGCTGGTCCAGATCGCGCGCCAGTTCGCGCAGGAACTCAAAGCTCAGGCCGTCGGTATGCGCCAGTTGCAGCACCTGCTTGTAGGCAAAGCCGGTCAGCGCCTCGATTGCTGGCAGGCGCTTGCCCAGCTTGACCGGATGCAATTCGTTCAGATTCGGCCGCCGGATCAGGTGCGGACGGCGTTGCTTCTCAGCCCCACTGGCGTCAAAGACGATATCGACATCATTGAAGTCACCGATCGGTGCCGGTTCGGCCGAGTTCGGATCAAACCACGCCGGACTGCAGTCGTCACTGTCGATCTCCAGCCCGGCCAGTTCGACATCGAGCTCTGGATCGCCATCACGCAAGGCAGCGAAGTCGACGCCTGTGGCGCCCTTACGCACGCCGTTGGCGATACGCCAGCTGCGGATGTCACCGACCGGCGTGCGGGTGACCGCCTTGGGCCGCGGCTTGCTGGCCGGCAGGCCAAGCAGGGCCAGCCGAGCACTGCGACTGCCGTGTTCGAGGTGGAGGGTCATTGGCATGGGGCGGAGTTCCTTGGGCTGGCAGCGGCGTGGGGAGCAGCGGGTTCTTGAGAGCAGAAGGGCCCAGGGCTCAGGGCACAGGGCCCAGAAGGGCTAATGCGGCACCCTGGGGTACTCAGATCATCGAGAAATCGAGTTCGTCGCCGTCGTCGGCTTCGGCTTCGGCGTCGAAGAATTCGTAGCTGACCGACAGGTCGAGGAAGGTCGAGGCCTTCTGCAGGCCGACCAGCAGGAAGGTCTGGCCAGGGCGAACCAGGACCAGCGCGTCCTTGCGTTGCGGGCTTTTGCGGTAGCTGAACTCGGTTCGGTACAGGCCCTCCGGCAGACCTTCGCCGCTGAGCGGGTAAACGTCCTGGACCTGAAACTGGGCCAGCTCCGAATGGTCCACTGGCTCCAACTTGGACTCTTCATCGAAGGAACTGTCCAGCATCTCCACCTTCTTGCCATCAATCAGTGTCTCGATGTCGCTCACCGGCGAGCCTTCCGGATCGACCCGGACCCAACTCAGTGCGTGGGTCGGCAGCAAGCGGCCGTCGGGCAACAGCACGCCACGGCTGAGCTGGACGCCATCCTTTTCGGCGATGCGTTTGGCGTGGCCATACAGCGCCCGCTTGTCGACCTTGGCGCCGATTTCGAGTGCCGCAGTCTGCTCGCCGAGGCGGAAATTGAGCGCACGCGCCATGCTGGAGGCCACCGATGTGAAGGGGGCGTCACTTTGCCGCCAGATGCTGCGGTGCGCAAGACGTTTGGCGTACGCGTCCAGCTGATGCGCTGAGGCGGTGGTGGAGGGCCCAGGGCAAAGGGCCCGGGCCCAGAAAGGTCAAGAGCCGCTCGACGGCGACTGCCGTTCAGGTCGGAGTTAGGCCAGCCCCAGCCGCCTTCGCAAGTAAATCACCCAACGTCGGCATCGTGGCGGCCAGCCCGCTCTTGATCTGACTGGGCCCTGGGCCCTGTGCCCTGAGCCCTTTGCCACGCCACCTTGTCGAATCGCCCCACAAAACGGCGACCTTCTCCCCCGCCCCACAACTCTCTATACTGGCGCCCCCTTGCCGGGGTGGCGGAATTGGTAGACGCGCCGGACTCAAAATCCGGTTGTGGTGACACAGTGTGGGTTCGAGTCCCACCCTCGGCACCAGCATTGGTTCATTCCGAGCCAGCGCTGACGGTCTCTAATAGGCCAATCCGCGCCCGGCGGCTCGCGATACATCCGAATTTCAGGCATCCACAAGCAGACCCTATGAACGACAGCAGCGCGGTCGCGACCGATCAGCAAAGTCTTCACCAGTCCTTCCTCGAGCTCAGACAGGCCCTCGGTCAGCGGATCGTCGGCCAGCAGCTGCTGGTCGACCGGCTGCTGCTGGCGCTGCTTGCCGATGGCCATCTGCTGGTCGAGGGCGCGCCCGGGTTGGCCAAGACGACCGCGATCAAGGCCCTGACCGAGCGGATCGAGGCCACCTTCCACCGGCTCCAGTTCACTCCCGACCTGCTCCCTGCCGATCTGACCGGGACCGAGATCTACCGGCCGCAGGAGCATCGCTTCGAGTTCCAGCAAGGCCCGATCTTCCATCACCTGATCCTCGCCGACGAGGTCAACCGGGCGCCTGCCAAGGTGCAGTCGGCGCTGCTGGAGGCGATGGGCGAGCGTCAGGTCACGGTCGGCCGGGTCACCTACCCGCTGCCCGAGCTGTTCCTGGTCATGGCGACGCAAAATCCGATCGAGCAGGAAGGCACCTATCCGCTGCCCGAGGCGCAGCTGGATCGCTTCCTGCTGCATGTGCGGATCGGCTACCCGGATGCCGGCAGCGAAAAGCAGATCCTCGCCCTCGCCCGAGCCCAGGCACACGCCCGCGGCGCCGAGCCGTCGGTCAGCCATCTGCGCAAGATCAGCCAGGCCGAGATCTTCGCCGCCCGTGAGGAGGTGCTGAAGCTGCACATGGCCCCGCAGCTGGAGGATTATCTGATCCAACTCGTGCTGGCCAGCCGTGAACCGGCACTGTGGGGCGAGGACCTGGTGCGCTGGATTGCCTTCGGTGTCTCGCCGCGCGGCTCGATCGCACTCGATCGCTGTGCTCGCGCCCACGCCTGGCTTGAAGGCCGCGACTATGTCTCCCCGGCCGACATCCAGGCGGTCGCGCCGGACATCCTGCGCCACCGCCTGCTGGTCAGCTACGACGCCCAGGCCGAGGGCATCGACGCCGACCGGGTGGTCTCGGAGCTGTTGGCGCGGGTGCCGGTGCCTTGATCCAGACTTCTTCCCCACCAGACGTATATACTACACGTATCTACTTACGGAGACGGACCATGGCAAAGGCAAAAATCTTTCAGTCGGGCAACAGTCAGGCCGTGCGCTTGCCGAAAGCATTTCGATTCAACACCGAGGAAGTCGAGATCTATCGTCGCGGCGCTGAAGTCGTCCTTCGGGAGTGCCAGCCTCGACTGAGCCAGCTACTCGCCGCGCTGCCACCGTTGCCGGAAGACTTCGTCGAACCAGAAGACAGCCTGCCCCAGGAGCGCCCACCCTTGTGACCGCGATGCGCTGGCTGCTGGACACCAATATGTGCATCTATGCCATGTCTGGCCGACATGTCGACCTGGCCAAACGGCTGGACGCGCTTGATGCAGGCCAGGCAGGAATTTCCGTCGTCGTCCTGGGCGAGTTGCAGTTCGGGATTGCCAAGAGCAGTCGACCCGAAGATTCTCAGAACAGGCTACAGGCCTTGCTCCAGGTTGCTCCCGCCGTACCGCTCCCGGTCGATGCAGGCGAGCACTACGGGAGAATCCGTGCTGCTCTTCAACACGCGGGGATGCCGATAGGAAACAATGACTTGTGGATTGCGGCTCATGCGCGTGCATCAAGGTTATGCCTGGTGACCAACAATCTGCGGGAGTTTCAAAGAGTCCCTGGACTGGCCTTGGACAACTGGGTCGTCTGACGTGAGTTCGCACGCCTCGCGGACGACTGGCACCATCCACTGGCGCACCAACTCCGCCGAACTGATCGCGCTGGAGGCCGAGGCGCGCGCGCTCGGATTGGGACCGGCGCGGCCGGTGACCAGCGTGCTGGCGGGCAGTCGGGTGTCGCGCTTCAAGAGTCGCGGTGCGGACTATCTGGAATCGCGTCCCTACCAGCCCGGCGATGATGTGCGGCAGATCGACTGGCGGGTGACCGCGCGCAGCGGCAAGGTGCATTCCAAGTTGTATGTGGAAGAGCGCGAACGACCGGTGCTGCTGCTGATCGATCTGGCGCCGTCGCTGTATTTCGGCAGCGGCGAGCGGCTCAAGGTTGAGCTCGCGGCCGAGGCGGCGGTGCTGCTGGCCTGGGCCGTGGCAATCCATGGCGATCGGGTCGGCGCGGTGCTGGCGACCGGATCGGCGCATCAGGAACTGCCTCCCACCGGCAGTCGGCGCGGCGTGATGCGATTGATCCGCACCCTGGTCGAGTTGGTGCCGAAGATCGGCGCGGAGGTCTTCGCCGTTCTGCCAACCGACCAACCGGAGAATGCTGGCCGGCTGGCGGCGGCGCTGGATCGCCTGCTGCGGGTG
>JBGTIE010000461.1:0-3414 GCA_041745855.1 Lysobacterales bacterium
CCTTGCCCAGCCGCAGGCAGACCACGTCGGAGCGGGCCGTCACGGTCGCGCGGCGCGGCTCGCCGGTCATCATGCCCATCTCGCCCACCACGCTGCCGGGCATCAGCGTCGCCACATGGGTGCGCTGACCCTCCTGTTCCACCCACACGTCGGCCTGACCGGAAACCATCAGGTACAGCCAGTGGGCGACCCGGCCCTGGCGGGTGATCGTGCTGCCCTTCGGGTACGGCGCACGCACCAGCTGTGCGGCCAGCGCCGCCAACTCGTCGCTGGACAGGCTGCTGAACAGATCGACCTCGCTCAGCAGGGACTGCCGCCGCGCCAGCTCATCGGCCTGCAGATGGGCCCGCCGGCGCTCGTTCTCCTTGACGATCAGGCGTTCTTCGGTCTCGACCGCCAGTTCGATCCCGCAACGCGCCAGCCCGGCCAGCGCATGCCGCCGCACATCCGAGTCGGTCGGATCGTCCGGCTGCGGGTCGGTCAGCCAGTAGCGCAGGGCATAGCGCGCGTAGCCGTGTTCGACCTGCATCAGCACCGCGGTCGGCGGCGGATCGAGCAGCACGTTGGGCGCGCCGCTGTCACGTATCGCCTCTTCCAGCGTCGCGATCACCTCGCTCGGCGCGGCCTGCAGGTCGACATTGAACCAGACCCAGCGGCGCCAGCGGATGTGCGGATCACGCCGCGAACCGATGATCGTGAAGCGGTTCTTGACCATCCAGCCATTCGGAATGATCACCGTCTCGCGATTGCGCGTCTCCACCGCCGTGTGGCGCCAGCGCACATCGACCACCTTGCCGCTGACATCGTCGATCTTGACCCAGTCGCCGACGCGCAGCGAATCGTCCAGCTGCAGCACGACCCCGCCGAGGATATTGCCGAGCGTGTCCTGCATCGAGAAGGCGACCACCGCGGTGATCACCGCCGAGGTGGCGAGCAGACTGCCCAGATCCAGTCCGGCGCCGTGCAGGCAATAGACCAGCCACGCCAGCACCAGCACCGCGACGACCAGATCCTCGACGATGCGCGGCATGTCCAGCCGCAACACCGGCAGCAGCGAACGGAAAGCGAACATGCACAGCAGCCGCGCCATGATCGCGCCGACACCGATCAGCGTCAGCGTGCTGAGCACCTTGGTTGCGCGCTGGAACTCGTATTCGCGCAGGAGTGCTGCCAGGGCCAGCACGATGCCGAGTAGCGCCAGACCCACCAGCAGATTGCGGATGGCGGAGCGGTCGGCCGGCTTCAATGCCAGCAGGAACAGCCCGAAGAGAAAGGCCAGCCCGATCCCGAGGCCGATCTGCGCGTAACGGTCTTCGAGCATCGCAGCGCTTCCAGGGGTGGGTTGATCGGTTGGCGAAATGGGGCTTGGTGGCGCGGTGGCCCCAGGACGATCGCGATTCTACAGCCGGTGGGGCTGGGGCTGCGATGGTGATTTCTTCGGAGTAACGTAGCTGATAAGCTACGCTATTGGCGTTCGCGAGTATCAGACCGAAGACGGTCGGAGTCCTTTCGGCGAATGGCTGATTGGACTGAAAGACGCGCAGGCGCGGCAAAGGATTGTCGCGCGCGTTTTCCGCCTGACGCTCGGCAACCGTGGAGACTGGCGCGCGATAGGTGCGGGCCTGTTCGAGTTGCGCATCGATAGCGGACCGGGCTACCGCATCTACTGCGGACAGGACGGCCTGGAACTGGTGCTCCTGCTCGGGGCTGGCAACAAGCGGACACAGGTCATTGACATAGGACTCGCTCATGAACGCTGGAAAGATTATCAAACACGCCGAAAGCAAGCCCTTTGATCCGGCCGAGTATCTGAGCCTGGACGATCTGCAACCGTTTCTGGAGGATGCGCTGAAGGACGGCGATGCACGGGCGATCTTGCCAGCGATGCGTGTTGCCGCTCGGGTCCTCGGCATGACCGAGTTGGCGAGACGCACCGGCCTGAGCAGGGAAACCCTCTATCGCACTCTGGGCGACCGTGGGAACCCGCGCCTTGATACCTTGGCAACGCTACTTCAGGCGTTTGGACTGCGGCTGAGCGTGCAATCGCGTGAATTGGCGGCGTGACGCGGGACCTGGAGACCTGCGCTCAGCTTCATTCACCCGCCGCCGCTGGTCTGGAGACGCGGTCGCCGGCGCGAAGAGGACCGGGACGAAAATCGTGGCTCAACGCGCGCTGGAACCGCGCTACTTCCATCCGATGAGGTTTGTGCTTCGGACAACGGAACCCCGAGTTGTACTCGGGCGGGGCGAAGCCCCTTTTGCTTCGCTCGTGCATTTGTAGTAGCCAGCCTGCTGGCGAAAGCTCTTGCTCCGGGCCTTTGCTCTGGCTCTCTTGTTTTCGCCTTTGCTCCGCATGGACACCCGGCCGCCGGCGCGAAGAGGACCGGGACGAAAATCGTGGCTCAACGCGCGCCGGAACCGCGCTACTTCCAACCGAGGAGCTTTGTGCTTCGGACAACGGAACCCAGAGTTGTACTCGCCGCCGCTGGTCGGAAGATGCGGAGTTCAGGCGCGAGTATCAGGCCTTGGCTGACGAGTTCGACACCCTGGCCGCGCTGATCCGCGTCGACCAACGAAGCGGAGGCCAGAACTCCCGAGGCTGGGGTCGGCGCATCAAACGCGCGTTCCAACCGTGTCAAAAGCGCTGTCAGGCCAGCGCACTCCAAATGTGAGCCGCGCGGCCCCTTTTGGAGTGCGGCGACCTGGCACCGCTTTGCTTTTGGGAGGTGGGCCGGAAGCGCAAAGCCGTCGAAAGTAAGCGCTGTCGGTTGCCCCCTTGCGACGGTACGCTGAGGCGGTCGGTTGTTCATTGGTGCCCGAGGCGGGGCTCGAACCCGCATGGCCGCAAGGCCGAGGGATTTTAAGTCCCTTGCGTCTACCAGTTTCGCCACCCGGGCGGTGAGCGGCTGACAATGATACGGGATCTGTGCGGGGTCGATCCGGTGAATGACCTTCGTCGGCGTGCGATTCGAGATGAGCCGCTAGTCGGGGTCGGAATCGGAATCGGAATCGCGGTCGAGAGCGATATCGACATCGAGAGCGTGAGCATGAGCCTTGGGCCCGCCACCGACTTCAGGTGTACCACGCGGTCATCAAGAAAGGCGACGTAAGGACACGATTTGCAGGGAGGCAACCGGTTACGTCGAGCCACCCATCGATTCCGATTCCGATTCCGACCCCGACCCCGATTAGGGCTGGCTGGCAAGGCCCCTCATCGCCACCGCAAGCACTCAACCGCCGACTTCGAAACCGTCAGCGAAGATGTCCTCCCCGACCGGGAGGCTGTCGCGAGGGCGGGTCAGGCCGGCGGTGAGCGTGAAGTCACCACCGACCAGTGGGCCAGCCGGCACCCCGGGCGCGATCGTGGTGAAGGCGCTGAAGTTGCCTCCGGACAGCGGCCCGCCGCCGGCACCT
>JBGTIE010000462.1:0-3562 GCA_041745855.1 Lysobacterales bacterium
CGGCCCCGCCCGCGCCGAACCGCGCAGCATCGATGCAGTCCAGCCGCAATCGCGACTGTGTCCCCGGCCGCCGCCTTCCGCCACCCCGGCGGACGACGCAAGAGTTCTGGTTCTGGGTCGGCTGAGCGACAATCCGGCCGCTTTCGCCGGTCATCTACAACCGATACTCGACCTGATAGTCAGCGAACTGGCTGATCTGGGCGTGGTCGAAGGGCGCATCCTGATGGCACGGGACGCGGCCCAGATGGCGAGCTACCTGCGCCAGGGCAAGGTCGACTGGATCGGCGACACGGCGGCGGTATCACTGCAGCTGATCGACCGCGGCGGCGCGCTGCCGGTGGCTGTGGCGAGCAAGAACGGCAGCAATCGCTATCGCAGCCTGCTGCTGACCCATCAAGCCAGCGGCATCGCCACGATCGATGACCTGCGCGGCCGCAGCATCGCCTTCCAGAATGCGAGCTCGACCACCGCCTACTATCTGCCCGCGGGCATGTTGCTGGACGCCGGTCTGAGCCTGGAAATCCTCAGCTCGCCACTCGATCGTCCGCCACCAGACGGGGTCGGCTATGCCTTCGCCAGAGTGCCGGCCAATAGCGCCGCCTGGGTCCACAAGCGCATCGTCGACGCGGTCGCGGTGAGTGATCAGGACTGGGCCAACCCGATTGACTTCCCGCCTTCGTTCAAGGCCGACCTGCGGGTCTTTGCGCAGTCTCCGGTGGTCCCGCGCGGACTGGAACTGGTCCGCGCGGACCTGGAACCGGCCCTGCGCGACAGCCTGGTCGATTGTCTGCTGCAACTGCACCGTAGCGAGACCGGCCGACAGGTGCTGGAGCGATATTTTGGCGCCGACCGGCTCGACCCACCGACGGCCAGCGACCTCGACACGCTATACGCCCTGCGTCCCTGGCTGCAGCGCGTGCGCGAGGAGGTCGAATGATGCCGCTGTCCCTGTCCGCAAGGCTGAGCCTGCTGGTGGGCGTGGTGCTGTGCATCGCCCTGCTGGCCTTTGGCTGGTTCTGGAAAGCCCAGCTGCGGACCGAACAGGATATCGCCGAGAGCACCGCCGCCCTGCTGACCGAGCGCGCGCAGGATCATCTGGCCCAGCGCGCCGGGCAGAACATCGACTACCTTCAAGAGGCGCTGGCCAATCCTTTGATCTACGTTGACCTGCTCGCGATCTCCGAATTGATTGCGCCGGTGCTGCGTCAGCCGGACGTCGCGCGGATCGAGGTCTACGACCGCTATCGGCGCCTGTTGCATGACGGCTCGCGCGATCTGGTCGATTTTGGCAACGAGTTGGCTGACGCTACCTTGCCGGCCGACGGCGTCGCTCTGGAATGGCAACCCCAGGCCTTGCTCGCGACCGGCACGATTCACTTTGGCGACCGGCCGATCGGCGGGGTTCGAATGGCCTTTCGGCTCACCGCGATCGAGCAGGCCGCTGCGCTGGCGCGGCAGGACGTCGACGCGCGTCTGACCGTGTTGCATGAGCGTCAGGGCAAGGCGCTGCTGACCCTGGGTGGCGTGGTACTGGCGCTGGCGGTACTCAGCGCCTGGCTGGTCGCCCGTTCGCTGCTGCAACCGATCCAGCAGCTGGCCCAGTTCGCCCACCAACTCGAAGCCGGTGAGTACCCGAGTATTCCCGCCAATACCCGCCGGGACGAGCTGGGTGAGCTGGTCCGGCGCTTCGGCGCGATGGCCGAAGCGCTGCGCGCGCAGGAGCGGTCGATCCGTCGCGAAGCACAGGAGGACGTGCTGACCGGACTGGCCAATCGGCGCCATCTGCGCCGACACCTGGACCGCTGTCTGCCGGCCCTGGGCGAGCGGGGCGACAGCGCGGTGGTGCTGTTTCTGGATCTGGACCAGTTCAAGCCGATCAATGACGCCCATGGCCACGCCGCGGGTGACGATCTGCTGCGCGAAGTGGCCAACGTGCTGACCGGGATCACCCGGGGTCTGGACCTTGGCGACGAGGACCTGCTCGCCCGGCTGGGCGGCGACGAGTTTCTCCTTTGCCTGGTAGGAGCCGCCGCCGAGGACAAGGCCAGTCGCTTCGTCGAGCAGGTGATGCCGGCACTGCGCGATCTCGGCGCCCAGTTGCAGCCGCCCACCCCGCTGGGCGCCAGCATCGGCCTGGCGCGCTTCCCTGAGCACGGTAGCAACACGGCCGACCTGCTCAAGGCGGCGGACCTGGCGATGTACCAGGCCAAACGAGCCGGTGGCGGCCGTGTCAGTCGATACGATCCGGGCGCCGGCCAGCGCGACCCGGCGCGATCGTTGCGGATCGAGGGCGGGGATTGGTGAGCCGATGAGGGCGCTTGGCGCCCAGTCCGAAGAGCTGGTTCAACACAAAGGACACAAGGACACAAAGGAGAGCAAAACGGGGATTTAGTAGTCCTGTCAGCCCAGGCCGAACCGGACGCGACTCGATCTGATTGTGCGATGCGAAGTTAGGAGTCGGGGTCGGAATCGGTATCGGTATCGGAATCGGAATCGGAATCGAGGACGGTATGGGATTTGGCCCCCAGCGTCTTGACCTGTAAGGGGCAGTCATCGAGAACGTCGTCAGGGAGTATCACCGCACTCGACCAGATCGTGGCGATGCCGACAACGCAGGGCGGCGTGTTTACACGGCACGGTTCACGAGGTGGCAGCCGGATACGCCGGGCAAGGGTCGATACCGATACCGATTCCGACCCCGACCCCGAGGTGAGCTCGCTGGCAGAGAGTTTCGGCGTTGACAGGAGCGGTTCCTGCGTCCCTTTGAATCGCACCAACCCGCGTACGTCTGGCTCTTCCTGACCCCTCAGCCCTCAGCTCTCAGCCCTGTGTTCGGTGATAGAGAAGCCGCAATGAGCAGATCGCCGCGTGCTGCCAAGTGCGAGCTCGCTCGCCCCACTGGGCCCTGGCCCCGTTCCCCGCTAAGCTTCCAGCCATGAACTCGACTGAACTGCACGTCATCATCCTCGCCGCTGGCGAGGGCAAACGGATGCGCTCGGCATTGCCCAAGGTGTTGTTGCCATTGGCCGGACGGCCGATGCTGGCGCATGTGCTGGCCTCGGCCGACGCGCTCTCGCCGACCGCCATCCACGTGGTCCACGGCCACGGCGGTGACGCCGTGCAGGCGGTCTTCGCTGAGCGTACCGACCTGCACTGGGTCCACCAGCCGGACCAGCACGGCACTGGCCATGCGGTGCAATTGGCCATGCCGGGCATTCCTGACGACGCCCGCGTGCTGGTTTTGTACGGCGATGTGCCGCTGCTGCGCCCTGCAACGCTGGACCTGATGATCACGGTGCAGGCCGCGCCGCTGGTCGTGCTGACGATCTATGCCGACAATCCACACGGTTATGGCCGTATCGTTTGCGACAGTGGCGGTCGGGTTCGCGCAATTGTCGAGGAGCGCGATGCGACCGCCGAGCAGCGCAGGATCAAGACCGTCAACACCGGCATCGTGGCGGCGCGGGCCGGGGAATTGCGGCGTTGGCTGCAGGCGGTCAGACCGGACAACGCCCAGGGCGAGCTATACCTGACCGACGTGTTCGCGCTGGCCGCGGCCGAG
>JBGTIE010000463.1:0-3031 GCA_041745855.1 Lysobacterales bacterium
TCGGGGCCAGAGCCCGATGACTCGCGCTTTGGTGTGAGACGCGGCCGCCGGCGCGAACGAGAGTGGTGCGAAGATCGCCGGTGTACGCGCGCCGGAACCGCGCTACCTCCAGATTGGGGACCTGCGGTTCCGATCGGGGCCAGAGCCCGATGACCCGCGCTTTGGTGTGAGACGCGGCCGCCGGCACGAACGAGAGTGGTGCGAAGATCGCAGCTGGACGCGCGCCGGAACCGCGCTACCTCCAGATTGGGGATCTGCGGTTCCGATCGGGGCCAGAGCCCGATGACTCGCGCTTTGGTGTGAGACGCGGCCGCCGGCGCGAACGGGATTGGGGCGAAGATCGCAGCTGGACGCGCGCCGGGACCGCGCTACTTCAAATTGGAGTTTGCGCTGCCGGATAAGGGCCCGATGGCTGGCGCTTTGGTGTGGGACGCGGCCGCCGGCGCGAACGGGACTGGTGCGAAGATCGTAGCCGTGCGCGCGCCGGGACCGCGCTACTTCCGCGGCGTTGCCTGGATGGGGCTATCCTGCAACTTTCGCTCTTCCACTGGCTACTGGAACTGGCCACTGGAACTGCTCTGAGCACTGGAACTGCACTCAACAAAGGGAACCCGCCATGTCCAAACCTCGCGCCTACTGGCAACAACTCGCCGATGCCCTGCAGCCGCGTTCGCAATGCCTGATCGACGGGCGCTGGATGGATGCGGCGTCGGGCAAGCGTTTTGATTGCATCAGTCCGATTGACGGGCGGGTGATCGCGCGGGTGGCTGAAGGCGGGGCGGAGGACATCGAGCGGGCGGTGGTCAGTGCGCGCAAGGCCTTCGACGGCGGCAGTTGGTCGGCGCAGCGGCCGGCGCGGCGCAAGCGGGTGTTGCTGAAGCTGGCGGGGCTGATCGAGAGTCATGCCGAGGAACTGGCGCTGTTGGAGTCGATCGACATGGGCAAGCCGGTCGGCGATGCGTTGGCCGTGGATGTCGCCGCCAGCGTGCGCTGCCTGAGCTGGACGGCCGAGGCGGTCGACAAGATCTATGGCGAGATCGCGCCGACTGGCCACAACGAGCTGGGCATGATCACGCGTGAGCCGCTCGGGGTGGTGGGTGCGATCGTGCCGTGGAATTTCCCGCTGCTGATGGCGATGTGGAAGTTGGCGCCGGCGCTGGCGGCGGGCAACAGTGTCGTGCTCAAGCCGTCGGAGAAATCACCGCTCAGCGCGCTGCGTCTGGCCGAACTGGCATTGGATGCCGGTCTGCCGCCGGGCGTGTTGAATGTCGTCACCGGATTCGGACCCGGTGCGGGTGAACCGTTGGCATTGCATATGGACGTCGACGGACTGGTGTTCACCGGCTCGACCGGCGTTGGACGCCATCTGTTGCAATGTGCTGGCCGCTCCAATCTCAAGCGTGTCTATCTGGAATGCGGCGGCAAGAGTCCGAATCTGGTGTTTGCCGACGCGCCCAATCTGGAGCGGGCCGCGGCGGCGGCGGCCAGCGGCATCTTTTACAACCAGGGCGAGGTTTGCACAGCTGCCTCGCGTTTGCTGGTAGAGCGCTCGATCAAGGATGAGTTTGTCGCCAGGGTCATCGAGCACGGCCGCAAAATGCAGCCGCGGCACCCCTTCGAGCCAGATGCTGCGATGGGTGCGCTGGTCGATCAGGGCCAGATGGAACGCGTGCTGGGTTATATCGGCAAGGCACAGGTGGAAGGGGCGCAGCTGGCGCTCGGTGGTCAGCGGGTGATGGGTGAAAGCGGCGGCTTTTACGTGGAGCCGACGATCTTCGACGGCGTGAAGTCCGAGCATACGATCGCGCGCGAGGAGATCTTCGGGCCGGTGCTGGGCGTGCTCGCCTTCGATAGCGAAGACGAGGCCCTGCGGATCGCCAACGACAGCGTCTTCGGCCTGGCCGCCGGGCTGTGGACCAGCAACCTCGACCGCGCCCACCGCGTCGCCCGCAAGCTGCGCGCCGGCAGCGTCTGGGTCAACTACTGGGACGGCGGCGACATGACCGCGCCTTTCGGCGGCTACAAGCAATCCGGCAACGGCCGCGATAAGTCATTGCACGCGTTTGACAAGTACACCGAGATGAAGGCCACGTGGATACAGCTCGAGGGGTGACATAGGGCCCAGGGCCCAGGGCCCATCGGAAGAGGGCCCAGGGCAAATTGCCCAGGGCCCAGAAGAGCGGAGCAGTCGCTGCCCGCGACGGTTCGCCGCCCTTGCTCTACTGGGCCCTGGGCCCTGAGCCCTGGGCCCTATCGGTTCAGCCCAGCGCCATGCGGCCGGTGTAGCCTGCGGACTGGATTTGCTGGAGACTTGCGCCATGAATCGCAGGACATTCACCTTGACTCGTCGATGGCCCCGATTGCTGACCGCTGCGGTGTTGTTGCTGGCCTCCGCGCCGGTACTCGCGGCAGGCACGGCGCGCGCCGCGCTGCATGCCTTTCTGGACGATGTGCAGGTCATCGACACTCAGTTCGACCAGACCGTCACCGAGCGCAATGGCGAAGTGGCCGAGGAGAGCACCGGCTCGGTCTCTCTGGCCGTACCGCAGCGTTTTCGCTTCGAGTACGTCGATCCCTACCCGCAGCTGATCCTGGCCGATGGCGAGCGGATCTGGGTCTATGACCCGGAGCTGGAACAGGCCACGGTACGTCTGCAGGCCAGTGCCGAGGCGCAGAGCCCGTTGACCTTGATCCTGCAACCCGAAGCCCTGGACGACAGCTTCGTCGTCACCGAAGGCGGCCAGGAAGACGGGATGGACTGGCTGCTGCTGGCGCCGAAGGAAGAGCGCGGTGACTTCGATCGGCTGGATCTGGGTTTCGCCGGGAGCGAGCTGCGGCAGATGCGCTATGTCGACCCGACCGGCCAGTCGACCCGGCTGGAGTTCGCTGCATGGCGGCGCAATCCGGAACTGGCCGCTGACCACTTCCGCTTCCAGGTGCCGCCCGGCGTGGACGTGATCGGGCTGGAGGAAATCGAAGCCGGCGCCGCGCAGGTGCAGGGGCTGGGTGACTGATCTGCTGCCGTCGTCGG
>JBGTIE010000464.1:0-2113 GCA_041745855.1 Lysobacterales bacterium
GAGCTCCGGCGTGCGAGCCAGCAACGCCGTGGCGCGTTCGCCGAATGCCTCGAGCGCCGTGCGGTCGCCGCTCAACCGGTCCGCCATGCGCGCGAGTTCGGCATGGGCCTTGTGGAAGTCGGCCAGTTCCTTGCGCAGCACCTCGAGATCGGCGCTGTGCTTGGCCATGGTTTCCTGCTGCGCCGAGGTCCGCTTCCCCATCTCCTCGACCTGGCCGAGCCGATCGGCCAGCGATTCGAGCGAGGTCTGCTTGCGTGACAGTTCGTCGGCCTGCGCGACGAGCGTCTGGAAGTCCTTCGACAGACCTTCCGTTCGCTGGTGCAACGTGGCGATCGTCTTGTCCTTCGCCAGCAGCGCGTCCATCCGGCCCTCAGCCTCGCCCACCGACGTCTGCAGGGCCTTCAGGCGCTGATCGAAGGCTTCGAACTCCTTCTTTTCCAGCCCCAGGCGTTCCGCGTTCGACTTCAGGTACTCAACGAGCGACCGGCTTTCCTTCTCGAGGCGTCCGAACTCGCGGGCGAACTCTTCGCGCTGCGTGGTTGCGCTCTCGAGTTGCAGGTTGGTCTCCTGCGCGAGCTTCTCCATGCGGCCCACGGTTTCTTCCGCCCGCGCGACCTGCTTGTTGCCCTCGTTCAGCTTCGCGATCTGCACGTCCATGGCCCACACCATCTCGTTCAGGCGGTTGGCCTCGACGACGGCGTGTTCGATGGCGTGCTTCTGGGCGTCGAGCGACTTGGCCTTGTGGGAGACGTGTTCGGCCAGTGCGTTGAGGGAGGCGAGCCGCTCCTCGGTGTTCTTGCTCAGCTCCTGGAGCTGCACGAGCGGCCCGAGCTTCTTCTCGACTTCCTTGACGGCTTCGCTGGCCGCCTCTGAGTCTTCACGCGCTTCGCGCGACGACTCGCGGATGCGCTGGTAATCCTGGGCGAGCTTGGACGACTGCGTGCCGAGCCGGTCAAGTTCGCCCTTGAGCGACGTGGCGCCCTCGGCCGACACCTTCACTTCCTGCGAGGCCTGCCGGAGCTGGCCGCGCAGTTCCTCGAGGCCGGCGCGCTCCTTCCGGAGCGTTTCCATCGTGGCCTGGGTTTCCAGCGCTTGCGACGAGAGCTGCTGCACCTGCTGCCGATGCTTCTGGAGTTCGCCGTCGGGCGACATGAGCTTTTCCGTGACCTTCTGCGCTTCAGTGACCTGCGCGAGCAGCCCCTCGATGCGCTTCTCGACCTGGTCGAACGCCTTGACGCGCGTGTCGAGTCCAGCCACCTTCTGGCTGATCTCGTCGAGCTTCTCGGTGGCACTGCCCGCCTTCTGGCCCACCTGCTCGAGCGTCTTGCCCATCTGCGCAAGCTTGGAGCTGCGCACCGAGATCTGGGTCAGCATCGCGCTCAGGGCGCCGCGCTCTTCCTTGGCGGTGGCAATGAGGGCCTGCAGTTCGTCGGTCTGCTTCTGGGCCTTCCCGCCGGTAGTCATGTTCTTGAAGGATTCGAGCATGTGTTTCTCCCGAGGCGTGTCCGCGAGCCACTATAGTGCCTGAGCTGGCCAAACTCAACGATGTGTGCCCCGCTTGGGGGGCGCTGCCTTCCCCTTATCGGATCGAAAGTCCTGCCATACAGCCCGGCTTCCGGAATTGCACAATCTGACATGCCCTTGGGCATCGATCCTGTAACTCACATCTTTCCAATCAGTTAGCAATCGTCTCGCGCGGCATGCCGATTGGATCGCTGCAGGGGATGCTGGCGAGACTGCAAAGCGCGGTGGTGATCGGCGTCGAGGCCCTTCCGGTGCACGTCGAGGTGGACGTCTCGAACGGGCTCCCCTTCTTCACCATGGTCGGTCTCCCGGACCCCAGTGTCCGCGAGAGCCGGGATCGCGTGCGCGCGGCGATTCGCAACTCGGGCTTCGACTTTCCCAGCCACCGCATCACCGTCAATCTTGCACCTGCGGATCTCCGAAAGGCGGGCGCCGCGTTTGATCTGCCGATCGCGCTCGGCGTGCTGGCGGCGGGCGGGCTGATCCGGGGCCGCGACATCTCCCGCATCGCGATCGTGGGTGAGCTGTCGCTCGACGGCACCATTCACCCGGCCCGCGGTGTGCTGCCGATCGCGGTAGACGCCCGGCG
>JBGTIE010000465.1:0-3477 GCA_041745855.1 Lysobacterales bacterium
CGAAGCGCTCGCGGCGCAGACCCTGAACCGCCGGGGCGTGGCCGCTGCCGCGGACCAGGTGCTGGAAACTGGCGGCCAGTTGTTTCTCGAGTCGCCGCGCTTCGACCGCACTCCACGCCTCGGCCGGCGGGGCCAGGTTTCCCTGGCTGCGCTCAACGCTGCCTTTTTCGGCCACGCAACGATCTCCTGGTCGCTGTTCGCTATTCAGTTGCGCAACGCTGGCTGGATCGACACGGACGCTGCGGAGGAACTGCGGCGCATCCATTGGTTCGGGGCAATGATCGGCAACACCGATATGCATCTGGGCAACGTCTCGCTGGTCCTGCGCAACGAGTTGCCTTTGCGGCTCGCCCCGGTCTACGACATGCTGCCGATGCTATGGCGTCCCAGCGCGCAAGGCGCCCTGGTGGATAGAACGCTGACACCGCCGGCGCCGCTCCCCGAGCAACTCGACGCCTGGCACTGGGCGGCCGATGCGGCCCTGCTGTTCTGGGCGGAGGTGAATGCAGATCGCCATGTGGACGACGAACTGCGTCGGGCGGCTGAGACGGCCGAGGCTGCGATCGGTCGTGCACGGCAGAGATTTTCCTGAATCCGGAACGAGCGAAGAGCATCCAAAGCGGCGCGGAGCGCCGCAGTCCAAAGAGAGCGCCGGCCGCCTCGCGCCGGCTTTGGCGAGGCGAAACCGTTGGCTGGGATCAGTGATGTGAAGTGAGTCGGGGTCGGAATCGGAATCGGAATCGGAACCGGGGTCGGGGTCGAAATCGGAACGTGCTCTACGTCGAGCCGACAAATGGGAGCAAACCGCGCCACGTCCTGCCCAGCGTGATGAAAGCGGACGTCGACCGCAGTAGACGCGAATGAAACATCCGGGCCAGGTGGAGGCTGGTTACGGCGGGTAAGAGATCGATTCCGATGCCGATGCCGATTCCGACCCCGAGGGGACGGGGGACCACCCCTCCAGGCCAGCCCCGACCGGCCGCGGCCGGCCGATGTGGAAGCCCTGCGCGCGATCGCAGCCCATCTCCGTCAGCAGCCGCAAGGCCTGCGCATCCTCGACTCCCTCGGCCAGCGCCCGCATGCCCAGGTTGTGCGCCAACTCGATCATCGAGCGGACGATCCGCAGGTCGCTTTCATCGGCCGCGACCTGGGTCACGAACAGCTGGTCGATCTTCAGCTCGCGTGCGGGGAAGTGCTTGAAATAGCTGAACGAGGAATAGCCACGACCGAAATCATCGATCGAAATGTCAACTCCGGCAGCGTGCAACTGAGCGAGCACCCAGCCGCTGTAGTCGGCATCCTCGAGCACCGCGGTCTCGGTTACTTCCACGGTCAACATGCGCGGCGGCAGATCCCACAGCCGCAATGCGCCCAGGATTTGCTCGATCAAACCGGACTGACCGAATATCTTCGGCGAAAGGTTGACCGCGCAGCCCAGTTCCGGCATCTGCCGGCGCAACTGGGCATGCTCGCGCAGCGCCGCGTTGAGGCTCCAGCGGGTCAGTTCGGTCGACAGCCCCATCCGCTCGGCCATGCCGATGAAGAGTTCCGGCGCGATGTCGCCGAGCTCCGGGTGGTCCCAGCGCGCCAGCGCCTCGACCGCAACGATCTGACCGCTGCGCAGGTCCAGCTGAGGCTGGAAGGCCAGGGTCATCTCGTTCTCCAGCAAGGCCCGGCGCAAATCCTCGACCCGCAATCCGCTCGCAGTTCCGGCCACCGCCATCGCGAAACGCTGCCCCTCGCGTTCGGCCTCATCCAGCGCCAGCAGCGCCGCCCGGGCCAGCTCCTCGCCGGCCAGGGCATGGTCCGGCGCGATGGCAAGGCCAATGGTCAAGCCCAGCAGGACGGTGTGTCCTTCGATCTCCACCGGCTGATCAAACTCGCGCAGGATCCGCAGAGCCGCCATCTGGGCGTGGCCGGGGCTTAGCAGATCCGGCAGCAGCACCATGATCTCGGTGTCCAGCGCACCAGTGAGAACCCGATCATCCGGCCGCAGCACCTGCTGCAGGCGTTCGGCCAGCATCCCCTGCAAGCGCTCGCTCAGTTGCAGTCCCAGGTGCGCCTGGATCTGGCGACGCCGCTGCACGTGCAGCAGCAACAAGCCCAGCCGCGACGATCCCGCTACCGCCAGGGCCTGCTTTACCGCTTCAAGCTGAGTCGTTTCCAAGGCGCTGTCAGACCAGGAAGTAGTCGCGTGGATCGATGCCGAAAGATCCCAGTGGCAATGGTTTGGCCACCCAGACCCGGCGTACCTCGCCATGCCGGTGATCCCGCTCGGACCACAAGTCGACCTGCCGGAAAGCCGGATCGATCTGCTTGTCCGGCCGGGTCAGCACGGTGACCTTCGGAAACAGCCGACGGGCCGGATTCTGCGCCATCACCAGCGCCAACTCGCCAGTGGTCAGCTCCACCATCGACCCGGTGGGATAGACCCCGAGGCACTGGCTGAGCTGCTCCACCAACTCGTCCTGGAACAACCGACCGCTTTCCCGGTACAGCAACTGGAGCGCGTCGTGGGGTGCCAGCGCGGCGCGATAGGGTCGCTCGCTGCAGAGCGCGTCATAGCTGTCGACCAACCCGAGCATGCGGCTGAACAACGGGATCTCGTTCTGCTGCAGGCCGCGCGGATAGCCGGAGCCGTCGTGCCGCTCGTGATGATGGGCGATCATCTGCAGCACGTCTTCATCAACACTGTCCTGCGCACCCAACAGCCCCAGGCCCAGCGCCACATGCTGTCTGATCTGCGCGCGCTCGGTCTCCTCCAGAGGGCCGGCCCGCTGCAGCAGTTCCACCGGCAGCGCCGTCATCCCCACGTCCAGCAGCAGGCCCGCCTGGCCGAGTTCACGCAGCAGGATGCGCGGCATCCCCAACTGACGACCCAGGGCCGCCGCCAGGGCGCAGACATTCAGTGCATGGGTGTAGCTGTAGTCATCGCGCTGACGCAAGGCGCTGAGCCAGAACCAGGCGTCCGGGTTGCGGATCACGCTGGCGACCACCGGCTCCACCGTGGCGCGCAATTCCTCGATCGTGACCAGCGCACCGCGGCCGTACTGCTCGAGCACCCGACCAGCCCGCTCGCGGACCTCCTGCATGGCCTGTGCCGCCAACGGCAGCTCTGCCTTGAGGTCGTGCGCCAGTGGATACTGCTCCGGGGGTGGCAATCTGCGCATTCCGACGCGGCGATCGAAATAGCCCAGTCGCTCCAGCGCGGTGCACTCATCGGCCGACGCCGAGCGCTCCATGTCGATCACGACCTCGCGGGTGAAGCGGCCCAGCGTCTCGATGTCCTCGGTGCTATGGACGCGGAAGCCCTGCAACGGAAAGGGCGTACTCTCCCATGGGCAGTCGAGGCGGCAGACATACATGCCAGGCCGCAGCTCCGCCAGCGCCATCCGCTGCTCGGCAAGACCCATCAGCGTGCCCCACCCGCCGCCACCGGCGCTGCGCTCTCCGGCAGCGTCCGCACCACCGCGGGCC
>JBGTIE010000466.1:0-2546 GCA_041745855.1 Lysobacterales bacterium
TTCGGCCGCGCTCTCGGACGGCTTCCAGCTGCCATCGGCCGGCATCACCGTGCTGACCGAGCGCCAGTTGTATGGCGATCGGGCCGCGCAAAGCCGGCGCCGGGGCGAGTCGGGTCGCGATCCGGCCTCGATCATCCGCGATCTGGGCGAGCTGTCGGAAGGCTCGCCGGTGGTCCACGAAGACCACGGCGTCGGCCGCTACATCGGTCTGATCACGCTTGAGCTGGGTGGTACCGAAGGCGAGTTCCTGGCGATCGAATACGCCGGCAACGACAAGCTCTACGTGCCGGTGGCGCAACTGGCGCTGGTCTCGCGCTACACCGGCGGCGCGCCGGAGAACGCACCGCTGCACGCGCTCGGCGGCGAGGCGTGGGAGAAGGCGAAGAAGCGCGCCGCCGAAAAAATCCACGATGTGGCGGCCGAGCTGCTCGAGATCCAGGCCCGCCGGGCGGCGCGCAAGGGCGAGGCTATCGTGCTCGACCGGGCGATGTACGAGCAGTTCGCCGCCGCCTTCCCGTTCGAGGAAACACCGGATCAGCAATCGGCCATTGATGCGGTCATTGCCGATCTGGCCAAGGCCACGCCGATGGATCGAGTGGTCTGCGGCGATGTCGGCTTCGGCAAGACCGAAGTGGCGCTGCGCGCGGCCTTCTGCGCGGTCCAGGCCGGCAAGCAGGTCGCGGTTCTGGTGCCGACCACGCTGCTCGCGACCCAGCACCACCGCAACTTTGCCGACCGACTGGCCGACTGGCCGATCAGGGTCGAAGTGCTGTCGCGCTTCGTCAGCGGCAAGGATGCCAAGCTCTCGCTGGAGCGGATCGAGAAGGGCCTGGTCGATGTGGTCATCGGCACCCACCGCTTGCTGCAGAAAGACATCCGCTTCAAGGACCTGGGACTGGTCATCGTCGACGAGGAACAGCGCTTCGGCGTGCGCCAGAAGGAGGCGCTGAAGAAGCTGCGCGCCGAGGTGCACCTGTTGACCCTGACCGCCACGCCGATCCCGCGCACCCTCAACATGGCGCTCGGCGGGCTGCGCGAGCTGTCGATCATCGCTACCCCGCCGGCCCATCGACTGGCAGTCAAGACGCTGATCGCGCAGCGTGACAATGCCGTGGTGCGCGAGGCCATCCAGCGCGAACTGGCGCGCGGCGGCCAGGTCTATTTCCTGCACAACGAGGTGCAGTCGATCGAGCGCGCGGCGCGCGAGCTGAGCGAATTGGTGCCGCAGGCCAGAGTCGGCATCGCGCATGGTCAGATGGCCGAACGGCAGCTCGAACAAGTCATGCTCGATTTCTACCGTCAGCGCTGCAACGTGCTGGTCTGCAGCACGATCGTCGAGAACGGCATCGACGTGCCGACCGCCAACACGATCCTGATCGAGCGGGCGGACAAGTTTGGCTTGAGCCAGCTGCACCAGCTGCGCGGCCGGGTCGGTCGCTCGCACCATCGCGCCTATGCCTATCTGCTGGTACCCGAGCGCAAGGCGATGACCGGCGATGCGGTCAAGCGGCTCGACGCGCTGGCCTCGCTCGATGAACTCGGTGCCGGTTTCACGCTGGCCACCCACGATCTGGAAATCCGGGGCGCCGGCGAGCTGCTCGGCGAGGAGCAGAGCGGGCAGATCGAGGCGATCGGCTTTGCGCTGTACAGCGACTACCTGGAACGTGCCGTCAACGCGCTCAAGTCAGGCAAGATCCCCGACGTGCTGGCCGGACGCAGCGGCGGGGCCGAGATCGAGCTGCAACTGCCGGCGCTGATCCCGGACGACTATCTGGGCGATGTACATGCGCGGCTGACGCTGTACAAGCGCATCGCCAACTGCCGCAGCGAGGACGAGCTGGACGCACTCAAGGTCGAGATGATCGACCGCTTCGGCCTGCTGCCGCAGCCGTGCAAGAACCTGTTTGCCTGCGCCCGGCTGAAACTGCAGGCCGAGCACCTGGGCGTGCGCAAGCTCAATCTGGGACCGCTCGGCGGGCGCCTCACCTTCGTCGAAAAGCCCACCGTCGAGCCGCTGACGGTGATCAAATTGGTCCAGCGCGAATCCACCCGCTATGCCTTCGATGGTCCCGACAAGCTGCGTATCCGGGTTAATCTGGACGACCCGGTCGAGCGCCTGCGCTTCGCCGAGGAACTGCTGCAACGACTGGAGACACGCCATGCTGCCTGAGGGTCCGCGCAACAATAACTTCCTGCATTCGGTCGCCCCTGGGCACCGCCTTCGTCAGCACCAGTACCCGCGCCTTGGGCCGCTGCTGATCCTGCTGCTGTGGGCGGTGCTGTCGCCGGCGCTGGCGCAGGATGCGGTGCCCGAAAACGTCCAGATCGAGGTGTTGGTGTTTGCCCACGAAAGCGGTGGTGACGGCAGCGAGGCGGCGCCGAACAGCGTCGACGAACGCCCCTATGATCTGTATGTGCTGGGTGAACCGCCCGGCGACGGCATGTACCGCCAGCTGCCGGCCAGCGCACAACGGCTGGCCGGTGCCTCCGGCGTGCTCGGCCGCTCGGCGCGCTCGCGTGTGCTGTTGCATACCGGCTGGCGCCAG
>JBGTIE010000467.1:0-1992 GCA_041745855.1 Lysobacterales bacterium
CGCGCCAATCCTTTTCGCGCCGGCGGCCGCGTCGCCCAACGGAGCGGAGAGCTCCGAACCCGATGTTGCAAGCTTCGAGGTCATCCTACGCGCATGGCTGCAGCTCTTGGGCCCTGAGCCCTGCTCTTCTGGGCCCTGGGCCCTGAGCCCTGGGCCCTGCTCTACTGACCCCTCAGCCCTCGTCTCTCAGCCCTGTTTTCCGCCAACCATTTGGCAATTTCCGGACAAACCCTGTCGTTTGCTGTCCTTGGGCGTCAGTTCGGCGCGTATCACCTGGCAGTCCAACGAGAACGAGGAACACCGCCATGTTCAAGTCCATCGCCAGCATCAGCCTGATCGCCGCCCTGAGTTGCAGCGGCGTGCATGCTGCCAACCTGTTGCCCGGTAACGAGGTGGAACTGGAAGGCAAGGTCGTGCAGGTCGTCAGTCACGACGCTTTCTGGATCGAGCACGACGGCATGCGCGTCCTGGTCTACCAGAACTTCGTCCCCCGCAAGGCCCTCCGCGAAGGCCAGCAACTGCGCATCGCCGGCCGAGTCAGCGACGACTGGATGCGCCTGACCCAGTTTGAGGTCGATGCGAGCAAGATCGAGAACCGGCCGGTTTCGGGGTCGGCGGCGATCGTGGCGGCGTCGAATTGAGGGAAGGAGAGCGCTAAGGCCCCTGACTTGCGTCGAGCCGGAAATGCGCGCTCTGGCCCTTGCTCTACCCTAAAACCTGAAACCTGAAACCTAAAACCGCTCTTGAC
Source organism: Lysobacterales bacterium (assembly GCA_041745855.1). Classification (GTDB taxonomy): domain Bacteria; phylum Pseudomonadota; class Gammaproteobacteria; order Xanthomonadales; family SZUA-5; genus JAWLAT01. The sequence continues at coordinate 749 of JBGTIE010000467.1, forward strand.
CCTCACACCCTCAGGTCGCCCTTGGCGCCGAGGAAGTCGTTGACAACTGAAACCAACGCCTCCTCCGCCAAGAACACCTCACCGACGCGCTCTTCGCGCAGGACGGTCGCTTCCTCGTCGTTGTGGGCGCGGATCAGGACCTTGATCTCGGGTTTCAGCATGCGTGCCACTTCGACCATGCGGCGTGACTTGAATACGTCCGGGGAGGTGATCAGCAACACGTCGGCGCGGGCGACGTGGGCCTGGATCAGCACCGCCGGATCGGAGGCATCGCCGGAAACGGCCGGGATGTTGAGCTCGCGCAACTCCTCGACGATCTCGCGGTTCTCCTCGGCGACCACGAAGGAGATGCCCTGGCTGGTGAGTGATTCGCCCAGCCGTCGCCCCATGCTGCCGTAGCCGACCAGCAGCACGTGGTCGGATAGCCTGGCCTGGTCCACCGTCATCGGCAGTACCGCCAGCGGGTCGTCGCTCAGTTCCATCGCCCGGGCCAGCCGCGAGCGCTTGCGGATCCATACCTGCAACGGCTCGACCGCGGCGAACAGCAGCGGATTGAGCGCGATCGAGAGCATGGCGCCAGCCAGGATCAGGTTCTGCCCCTCGATCGGCAGCAGCCCCAGAGTCACCCCCAGCCCGGCCAGGATGAACGAGAATTCGCCGATCTGCGCCAGGCTGGCCGAGACCGTCAGCGCGCTGTTGAGCGGGTAGCGCAGGGCCAGCACCAGCACGAAGGCCGCCAGCGTCTTGCCGAGCATGATGATGCCGACCACCGCGAGCACGCGCAGGGGCTGATCGATCAGGATCATCGGATCGAACAGCATGCCGACCGAGACGAAGAACAGCACCGCAAAGGCATCACGCAGCGGCAGCGATTCGTCGGCGGCGCGATGGCTCAGCGCCGACTCGCGCATGATCATGCCGGCGAAGAAGGCGCCGAGGGCGAAGGACACACCGAACAACGCGGCCGACCCATAGGCGATGCCGACCGCCGCAGCGACCACGCAAAGCGTGAACAGCTCACGCGAGCCGGTCCGGGCCACCTGCCACAGTAGCCACGGGAACAGCCGCTTGCCGACGATCAGCATCAGCGCAATGAAGACGCTGACTTCAATCAGGGTCCGGCCGAGGGTCGTCCAAAGATCGTCGCCGCCCCGGCCGGGGGTGCCCCCCAGCCAGCCCGACAGCGCCGGCAGCATGACCAGCACCAGCACCATCGCCAGGTCCTCGACGATCAACCAGCCGAC
>JBGTIE010000468.1:0-1931 GCA_041745855.1 Lysobacterales bacterium
GGGCGCGGTGATCCTGGGCAAACTCCATATGCAGGAGGCTGCGCTCGGGGCCGACGGTGCCAATCCGCATTTCGAGCGCTGCCACAACCCGCATCGCCACGGCTACGTGCCGGGCGGTTCCAGCGGCGGCTCGGCAGTCGCAGTGGCTGCCGGCCTCTGCGGCTTCAGCCTGGGCAGTGACAGCATGGGTTCGGTGCGCATCCCGGCCAGCTATTGCGGCGTGGTTGGCTTCAAGCCCAGCCATGGTCGGGTGTCGCAGCGCGGGCTGGTCAAGGTCAGCCGCCGCCTCGATCAAATCGGCCCGCTGGTGCGCAAGGCCGCCGACCTGCCGATGCTGTTCCAGGCGATCAGTGGGTTGGATCCGGCCGATCCCCAATCACGATCGGTACCGTTGCTGCATACCGAGCGCAGCAATTCACAACTGCGCCTGGGTCGACTGACTGGACTGGCCGGACTCGGCGTGCAGACGATCGTCAGCGAGCGCTTCGAGCAGGTCTGTCTGCGACTCGATCAGCATTTCGGAACATTGCGCGAGGTGGCCATCGATGATTTCGACTTCGGCCGCACACGCCGCGCCGGTCTGCTGCTGTGCGAGGCCGAGATGCTGGTCGAACACGCCCAGGACTGGCAGCAGTGCCGATCGAGCTTTTCGCCCGCACTGCAGCGCCTGCTCGAATATGGTGCCGGCCGCTCGGCCACCGACCTGATCAGCGCCGAACGCGCCCTCGATCGGGCGATCACCCTGCTGCGCGGCATCTTCAGCGGGATCGACGTATTGCTTACCCCCACCACGCCACAGCCGGCCTTCCCCCACGACACTGAGGTGCCGACCAACCAGGCCGACCTGACCAGCATCGCCAACTTCGCCGGCGTGCCGGCGTTGAGCCTGCCGATGGGCCAAACCGACGACGGGCTGCCGCTGGGCCTGCAACTGATCGGCCCGGTGGGCAGTGACTTGCAGCTGATGTCGCTGGCGGCCCGGATCGAAGCGCTGCTGGACTGATCGGCCTGACTGCTCTTCACAAGAGCTCCATGGTCAGTCAACCAAAGCTGGTCACAGCTTGCGGCTCTTGACTTGCTGGGCCCTGGGCCCTTTTGCCCTGGGCCCTGCTCTTTCCTACTCAGCGCGGTGTCGTCGTTCGCGAGCAGAGCACCCGGCCGTCGTTGCCTGACGACAACGATGCCGACCCACGACCGGCCTCATGGAAGGCCAGATACCAGCTCAGCGCGGTGTCCTCTTCGCTCAGGTCACTGCTCCAGTACCAGGTACCGCTGAGCCGCAGATGCGGCGAAACATTGCAGCCCAGGTCTTCGCATGGCGAGGTCAAGGTGCCGCTCTGATCGTAGATCTGCTCCAGTTCTGCCACCGTGGGTAAACGCCAGCCACCGTCGGCCAGCGCCAACTCACGGCAGTAGCGATCGGCCTCGACCCAGCTGATGTCCGTGCCGTTGTCACGCTCGGTCCACTGCAGGCCGGTCAGCGTGTCGCTGATGGTGCCGTCACTGTTAAGTACATAACGGGTCAACAGCGATGGCCGCAGATCGACCAGCGTGACGCCGCTGGTCACGATATTGACCTCGCGCCGCACCAACCCGGCGGGGGCGGTACATTCCACCCACTGGACACCGGCGCCGACCTGCACCGAAATCGGCACGGCCGGGGCCAATTGCCCGTACGGCGAGCCATTGACGAGCAGCGAGCATTCAGTATCCGTGCGAATATCGAGCATGGCCTGGCCATATACCGATTGCACCGTGAGAACCCCAACCAGCACTGCCATCAATTTACAAAAACGCATAATTCCCCCTGAGAAATTGCATTCATCCGGTGTCTGGATCATACGCTGAAAAGCCTTCCCATTCGGCGCCAATGACCGGCGCGGGGGGGCCGCGGGCGGTTCTGCAACAGGCTCGGCGAGCGCTCGGGCTGG
>JBGTIE010000469.1:0-2086 GCA_041745855.1 Lysobacterales bacterium
CGCAAACCTTGACGGCGACCGTCGCAAGCCCCACGCTGGCGCCTCCGCTGGATCGGCGCCGGGCAAACGGTCGCTGTTCCGCAGCTTGCTGCGGGATGGAGGAAAGTCCGGGCTGCGTAGGGCAGGGTGCCAGGTAACGCCTGGGAGGCGAGAGCCTACGGAAAGTGCAACAGAGAGCAGACAGCCCAAGAACCGGCCTTCGGGTCGGGTCCGGTGATGGTGAAAGGGTGCGGTAAGAGCGCACCGCGCGAATGGCAACATTTCGCGGCTAGGCAAACCCCACCCGCAGCAAGGCCAAATAGGGGAGTCATGGCGTGGCCCACGTCGCTCCCGGGTAGGCTGCTTGAGCCGTGTGGTGACACACGGCCCAGATGAATGACCGTTCTCGACAGAACCCGGCTTATGACCGGCCCGATCCAGCGGAACCTTGACCCGGATATTTCATGAACCTGCTACTGCGGCCGCCGCCCGTTTTCATCACACTGGGCACGCCATGGCGCGGTCTGCTCCCGTTTGTCAACTCAACGTAGAGCAAGCTACGCCTTCATCGCCAAACAGTCCGCGGACCACGCCACGACGCGCCCTCGACGGCCTCGCTACGCACGTTCATGAAAGATTCGGGTTAACGCATCCCGAGCTTGTCCATGCGCCGATACAAGGCCTGCCGACTCAGCCCCAGCTCGCTGGCGGCCTGGGCAACGACACCGGCGTGGCGGGTGAGCACTTCCTCGATGCTGGCCCGGTCCGGCTCGTCGTTTGCAGCAGGAAGACTGCGGGGAGAGGGCAGCGCGAGGTGCTCGACCGCGATTGGCGCGTCGCCGCACAGCAGCACCGCTCGCTCGATCGCGTTCTTCAGCTCGCGCACATTGCCAGGCCAGTCATGCTGCAGCAGCGCGCGCCGCGCCGGTTCGCTCAAGCGCGCTCGACCGGCCAGGAAGTGCTCGACCAGCAGCGGGATGTCCTCGCGCCGCTCAGCCAGCGCCGGCATCCGGATCTCGATCACGTTCAGGCGGTAGTACAGATCCTGGCGGAAGCTGCCGGCGGCAATCATCGCGGCCAGATCGGCATTGGTGGCGCTGATCACCCGCACCTTTACCTGGCGGGTCCGGCTGGAGCCCAACCGCTCGAAGCAGCCGGTCTCGAGCACCCGCAGCAGCTTGATCTGGCCGGACAAGGGCAGATTGCCGATCTCGTCCAGAAACAATGTACCCCCGTCAGCCGCCTCGAAGCGTCCCTCGCGGGCGCGGTTGGCACTGGTGTACGCGCCCGCATCGGCTCCAAACAGCTCGGCCTCGACCAGTTCGGCCGGCAGGGCGCCGCAATTGACCGTGATGAAGGGACCGTCGCGCACCGCCGAGTTGGCCTGGATGATCGCCGCGATGCGCTCCTTGCCGGTGCCGTTCGGGCCGCTGATCAGCACCGGCACGTCGGCCCGCGCGACCTGGCAGGCCAGTTCCACTACCCGCGCGGTCGAGTTGGCGGCAAATACCATGCCGGCCATGTCAAAGCGCCCGGCCAGATCCTTGCGATGACGCACCCGCTCGCCACCGAGGCGACGTACCTCCCGACTGGTCTCGCCCAGCTCCAGCAGATTGGCCACCGTCGCCAGCAGCTTGTCGTCATCCCACGGCTTGGACAGGTAGTCGGCCGCGCCCGCCTTGACCAGTTCGACCGCCGTTTCCAGATGCGTCCAGGCGGTCAGCAGGATCACCGGCAAGTCCGGATGGCGCGCGCGCACGGTCCGGAACAGCGCCACGCCTTCCTCGCCACTGGTCGTTTCCTGGCTGAAGTTCATGTCCTGGATCAAAAGGTCGATGTCCCCCCGCGCCAGCCGCGCCAGGCCCGCCTGCGGCGTCAACTCGGTGACCGCATCGATCCCACGCAGCGACAGCAGCACTTCCAGCGCAGTGCCGACCGAGGGGTTGTCATCGATGATCAGGATGGAAGGCATGGGCGGGCGATCAGCTTGGTCGGGGCAATTGTTGCAGGAAGGGACTTGAAGAACAGGGCCCAGGGCTCAGGGCCCAGGGCCCAGAAGAGCGGCCTACGCGGCTCTTAGCTTTTGCTGGGCCCTGGGCCCTGAGCC
>JBGTIE010000470.1:0-2723 GCA_041745855.1 Lysobacterales bacterium
CAGCACGACGGCAGCCGCCTGCGCCTGCGCAAACTCGCCCCGGACTACGATCCACGCGACCGTATCGCCGCGATGAGCCACATTCAGCAGCGCCAGGCGCAGGGCGAGCTGGTCACCGGACTGCTGTTCGTCGACCCCGAAGCCGAAGACCTGCACGACCACCTGCAGACCAGCAGCGTCCCGCTCAACCGCCTCGGCGAGGCGGAGTTGTGTCCTGGGAGCGAGAGGTTGACGGGGATCAATGGGGGGTTGCGTTAAAGGGCTCGTTTTGCGTTTTACGTTACAGCAATGCCACTCGGAACCCCGAGTTGCACTCGGGCAACGAAGCCAGGCGACGCGGCACGGTGCGGCTGCCTGCTGCAACAGCAACGCCACTCGGAACCCCGAGTTGTACTCGGGCAACGAAGCCAGGCGACGTGGCAGGGTGCTGCTGCCTGGTGCAACAGCAACGACCACTCGGAACCCCGAGTTGTACTCGGGCAACGAAGGCAGGCGACGCGGCAGGGTGCGGCTGCCTGGAGCAACAGCAACGCCACTCGGAACCCCGAGTTGCACTCGGGCAACGAAGCCAGGCGACGCGACAGGGCGCCCTATTCCTGGATCAAGATCCGCCCCCGACTCTCCAACCAGAAACTCCGCGCCTGCCCTTCGGCCACCGGCGGCAGATCACTGGCGTCAAAGCGCAGGCTCAATCCATCGCCCGGAGCCATGATCAATGCTTCGGTAGTCGACGTCCCGAAGGACGCCAGCACATCCCCGTGTGGGCTGGAGTCGATCTGCGGCAGCGACCACGAAGCTTCCAACGACAGCTGCGTGGCATCGAAGCCTTGCGCCGCATTCGGTGCCACCCTGAAACGCCGGGCATAGCCGCGCGGAGCCAGTTCGGCCTGCACCGGTAGCCGTTGGGCGACCACCGTGTGCGCCGCATCAACCGGCTGTGTGCTCCAGCCGATGTGGTCCCAGTGCATCGCGCGGTTGCTCATCAAGCGGATCCGCTGCGCGCCGGCAGGCAGCGCGGGCAGGTCGATGGCGAGCGGACGGGGAGTGACCGGAGGTACGCCGGCATCGGCCAGCAACAGTTGCCACTCGCCGCCCACTTCAACTTCGATGCGTAGTGGCAGATGGGCGAAATCCGTCCGTTGCGACAGGGCCAGATCGGTCACCGAACCGGTCGGCGCCATCCAGCCGTCCAGCCACAGTCGCAGCGGACCGGAGGCCGGCTGACCCAGATCCAGGGTCAGATTCCACGGCCCGCGGGCGATGCCCGGATAGGCGCTGGGCTGGTAGCCATCGGCGTTGATCCCGTCAACCTGGTGCAGCCGCTCGGCAACCTCGATATTGCGACCATCCAGCGCCATCGCAAGGGGCTGCAACTCGCGCACTCCACGCAGGACCGGGGATGGGGCGGGGTCCGAGCCAGGCACCGGCCAGCCGCTCAGTTCCAGATTCGACGGATGATCGATCACCCACAGTCGCAGCTGTGACAATTCGATCGCATGTGGGTACTCGGCGCCCAGCAGCAGCTCGAAGTGCTCTTCGCGTTCGACCAGATGGCGCAGCCGGACCAGGTCATGCCGTAGCGAGTCCGCTGTGGCGTCCGGCCTCGTGGCCGGAAGCAACTCGCCCTCGTGCGCCCAGCCGGTGCCGTCCCACGCGTACAACTGTGGCCCACCCTCGTCGACGGTGCGGTCTTCGACAAAGTCCACCACACCGGTGGCCACGCTGCGCTGCTGGATCAATCCATCCGGCCAGTGGACTGTCAGCTGGACCGGCTCGGTACGGTTGCCCAGCCCCAGGTGGATCGGCGCGGACTGTACTTCGATCAGCTGCAGCGCATCCCCCTGGCGCAGCTCGATCCGGCTGCCGATGCCGTAGCGGTTGTTGCGGTTGTTCGACAGTCCCAGGGCGCGCAAACGCAGTGTCAGCCAGTCGTGTCGGCTGGTGGTGCGGTTCTGCCACACGCTCAGCCCGGCGCCGCCGGAGGCGACCAGGTCGAGCCGGCCATCACCATCGATATCGACCAATTCGATCGCCGTCACCGCCTCAGCCGGATCTCCCAGCGGTACCAGCTGATACCGGCCGTCCTCCGTCTGACGGGCGATCCGCAGGCCGCGCTCACCGGCCAGCGCCAGATCCTTGCGGCCGTCATTGTCGAAGTCGCCGATGCGGATGGCCGCGACCGTGCCGAGGGCCTCGATGTCACCGTCCAACTCGAGCGCGACGGGCTCGGCCAATCGACCCTGATCGTTGCGCAGCCATTCAAGCCGCCCGGCGCGCGCCAGCACCAGATCGACCCAGCGGTCGTTGTCCAGATCGGCCGCCGCAATCGCGTTGATCCCTGGCAGGGCTGGCATATCCGCACCGACCGACCAGCGCGCCCGACCCTGACCCATCAGCACGCGCAGGCCGTCGGTGTGGGCGAGCACCAGGTCGGTTCGACCATCGCGATCCAGATCGGTGGCGAGCAGCGCGCGCGGCGCCCGCAGCGCATCGCCACCGCCAAAAATTGCGGCGTCCTGTGGCTGCAGTGCGTCAACCAGATTGTTGCGGTGCAGGCTCAGTTGTGGCGCCGCGTCCTGCAGCAGGATCAGGTCCGGATCGCCGTCGCGGTCGGCATCGAAGGCCACCGTGTCGATCGCCCGAGCCTGATCCAGGCCGATGTCGTTCGGCACCCGCAGCAAGCGGCCGCCAAAGGCGCCCTGGAAGGCGGCACCGCCGTCGGC
>JBGTIE010000471.1:0-4376 GCA_041745855.1 Lysobacterales bacterium
TCCATCAGCAGGGCGCGCGCCTGGTTGCCGCTGTTGACTTCGCCTACGCCGATCAGCTGCACCCGCACGCCCATCTCCTGCGCCGCCAACAGGCCGCCGCGCAGGTCGTCGTCGCCGGTCAGCACCAGCGCGTCAGTAATGTTGCGATGGTGCGCATCGAGGACCAGGTCGCGCACCAGCAGCGCGTCAACGCCGCGCTGGTTGCCCTGAGCGTCGATCATGCCCAGCCGCAACTTCAGATCATCGCGGTAGGCGATCGCCATTTGCGCCGGGGTCGGCGCGCCGCGGGCGCCGTCGTACCAGTACACCCGCAGCAAATGACCGCCCGGAACGCGCGCTCTTGCCAGCACATCGAGCGCGACCAGAAATCCGCCGTAGTCCAGATGGACCGCGTGGCGCGGCTGCCGCATGCCGCTGAGCAGACGGGCACCTTCGGCGTACAGGTAGCCGACATCGACATAGCAGGCATAGCGCCTCACGCGCCGGCCTTGGCCTTCACCGTGGCCTTGGCTGGCGACTTGCGCTTGGCCGGCGCCTTGGCCTTGCTGGCCGTGGTCTTGCGCGGCTTGCCCGCCTTGCTTGCACCGGCCTTGCTTGCACTGGCCTTCTTCGGCCTGGCAGCGGCTTTCTTCGTTGGCGCCTTGCTCGGCTTCGCGGCGGCCTTGCTGTCACTCTTGACGCGGCCGCCGCGTTTGGGCTTGCGGGGTGCATCAGCGATCAGCTGGCGGCACTCGACCGCGGTCAGCTCGGTCGGGTCCTTGTCCTTGGGAATGCGCGCGTTGACTTCGCCATCGGTGATATAGGGGCCGAAGCGTCCCTGCAGCACCTTGATCTTGCCGTCGTCGAAGACCGCGATCTCGCGCTTGGCCTCGGCTTCACGGCGGGCGTCGATCAGCGCAATCGCGCTGTCCAGATCGATCGTGTAGGGGTCGTCTTCCTTGCCCAGCGAGGCATAAGTCTTGCCCGCCTTGGCGAAGGGTCCGAAGCGCCCGATCGCAACCGAGATTTCCTCGCCGGCGGCGTTCACACCCAGCTTGCGCGGCAGTTTGAACAGCTCCAGCGCCTCATCCAGGGTCAGGCTGTCCATCTTCTGGCCTGGCCGCAGGGACGCAAAGGTCGGCTTGTCCTCGTCCTCGCGGGTGCCGATCTGGGCGAAGGGACCGTAACGCCCCAGACGCACCGAGACCGGCTTGCCGCTGGCCGGATCGACGCCGATCACGCGCGCCGCGGTTGCTTCCTGGCGACTGACCGACTGCGCCTTGTCGGCCAGCAGTTCCTTGAACGGGTGCCAGAAGCGTTCCAGCACCGGCACCCAGTCCTCTTCGCCGCGGGCGACCTCGTCCAGCTCGTCCTCGAGCCGGGCGGTGAACTCGTAATCGACATAGCGGGTGAAGTGCTGCGACAGGAACTTCGACACCACCCGGCCGACTTCGGTCGGATGGAAGCGGCGCGCGTCCAGACTCACATACTCGCGATTGAGCAAAACCTGGATGATGCTGGCGTAGGTCGAGGGTCGGCCGATGCCGTACTCCTCCAGCGTCTTGACCAGGGTCGCCTCGCTGTAGCGCGGCGGCGGCTCGGTGAAGTGCTGCTCAGCCTTGAGCTCGTTCAGGCTGATCACGTCACCGGTTTCCAGCGGCGGCAGCTTGTTGCCCTGGTCGTCGTCGTCCTTGCTGTCCTTGCCTTCCTCGTAGACCGCCAGGAAGCCCGGATCGACCACCGTGGTGCCGCTGGCGCGAAACACATCATCGATGCCGGCGGAAAGGTCGACGCTGACCGTGTTGAGCAGCGCCGCCTTCATCTGGCAGGCCAGCGTGCGCTTCCAGATCAGCTCGTACAGCCGGTACTGGTCCTGGCTGAGGAAGCGCTTGAGCTTGTCCGGCGTGCGCTCGGCCTGGGCCGGGCGGATCGCCTCGTGCGCTTCCTGCGCGTTCTTGCTCTTGGTGCTGTAGCGATTCGGCTTTTCGGGCAGGAAGGCGGCACCGAAGATCTGCGTGATGGTCGCGCGCAGATCGGTGATCGCATCGTTCGACAGGTTGACCGAGTCGGTACGCATGTACGTGATCAGACCGCTGCGATCGCCGTCGATGTCGACGCCTTCATACAGCTGCTGGGCGATGCGCATCGTCCGCTGGGCGCCGAACCCGAGCTTGCGCGAGGCTTCCTGCTGCAGCGTCGAGGTGATGAAGGGCGCGGCCGGCCGGCGCTGCCGGTCGGCCCGGCGGACGTCCAGCACTTTCAATTTGCCGACGCCCTCGCCCTCGACCGGCAGCCCGGCGGCACGGGCGATGCGCTCGCGCGCCGAGCCGGCCTTGCTCGCATCGTTCAGGTCGAACTGGTCCAGCTTGGCACCGTCCAGTTGCACCAGTTTGCCAGGGAAGGCATGGCCGGCCTTGTCCAGCGCCGCTTCGATGGTCCAATACTCGCGCGCCTCGAAGCGCTCGATCTCTTCTTCGCGCTCGACGATCATCCGCAGCGCCGGCGATTGCACCCGGCCCGCCGACAGCCCCGGCTGGACCTTGCGCCACAGTAGTGGTGACAGATTGAAGCCGACCAGATAGTCCAGTGCGCGGCGCGCCTGCTGCGCGTCGACCAGCGCATCGGCGAGCTGGCGCGGATTGGCGACCGCGTCACGGATCGCCTTGGGCGTGATCTCGGAGAACACGACCCGGTGCAGGGCAACGTCCTTGAGCAGATTGCGCTCCTTCAGGATCTGCACCATGTGCCAGCTGATCGCCTCGCCTTCGCGATCCAGATCGGTCGCCAGCCACAGCGCATCGGCCCGCTTGACCGCCTTGGCGATGGCCTCAACGTGGCGCGCATTGCGATCGATCACCTGGTAGTGCATGTCGAAACCATGCTCGGTATCGACCATGCCGTCCTTGGCCGGCAGATCACGGATATGGCCATAGGTTGCGAGCACGGTGAAATCCTTGCCCAGCACCTTGGATATGGTCGCCACCTTGGCCGGTGACTCGACGATGAGTACGTTTTTAGTCATGAGCCTCTATAACAGCGCCCGGTCAAAGACCCACGCCAGATCATCAGGGCGCCGGAGCATACACCCCGGGGGCGTCAAGTCCATACGCACGGCCGACACCGAGGCGGCTGAACGGGTTGTCGAGGAGCGAGGGCCCAGGGCACAGGGCCCAGGGCCCAGTAGGATCAAAAGCCGATTCGCGGCAGCCGATGGGGGCCGAGAGGCGTCGTGGGCGCGGCCCTTGACTCTTCTGGGCCCTGGGCCCTGAGCCCTGGGCCCTCGCTTCTATGGGCCCTCGCTCTCAGTGCCACATCTCCTCCGGCTCCGGGAACATCAGGTTTTCCATCCAGGCAACGGCTTCTTCCTGGCCGGGTTGATTGAACAGGACCATCAGCAGGATCCACTTCAGATCTTCCAGGTCGACCAGTTCGTCTTCCAGCGCCATGACGCGGTCGAGCACCAGTTCGCGCTGGGTCGCGGTGAGGATGCCTTGCTGGTCGAGGAACATCAGGAAGCCCTGCGCGTCAGTGTCCAGACGCTCGGTCTCCATTGCCGCGAAAACCCGTATGGGACGGTCGCTGGCGGCGGCGATCTCGTTTTCAGGCCGCTGTTCGGCCAGAGCGTCGAGCCAGTGGAAAGCCTTGTTGATCTCGCGTGGGGAAAAACCGGCGTCGAGCAGAGTGCGATGGAGGCAATCCCGATCGACTTCGGTCTCGGGATCGTCATAGAAATAGTTTTCAAACAGGTACAGCAAAACGTCGAGGACGCTCTCTTCTTTCATCACCCTCTCTCGTGTTTGCGACTGTAGCGACCGCCAGGGGTTGCAATGACCTCCCCGTCCAATTCCAGTCTCAGGAGCATGGAGGAAAGGGCGGCGACGGTCAACGACGTTCGTGTGACCAGTTCGTCGACACTGACCGGATCGAAACCGAGCGCGTTCAACAAGCGGCCGTAATCGCCGTCACGCTGGCCGTCATTTCCAACGCCGACGGCTTTGTGACTGGCCACCGGCGCGTTCGCGTCGATGTTTCCGGCGCTAGAGGTGGGGGCGTCTGCTGCGCTGCACAAGTGGCCGCGCAGCTGATCGGCCCAGGCGCGCGCCAGCGGTGCCAATTCGTCGTAGATTTCCTGCGCGCTTTCGACCAGCTTGGCGCCGTCGCGAATCAATCGATGGCAGCCCTTGGCGAGCGGATTGTGGATCGAGCCGGGGATCGCGAAGACCTCACGGCCCTGTTCGGAGGCCAGGCGGGCGGTGATCAGCGATCCGCTGTGGAGGCCGGCCTCGATCACCAGCGTACCCAGGCTCAGGCCCGCGATCAGCCGGTTGCGACGCGGGAACAGTCCCGGCTTGGGCGCGGTGCCGGGTGGATACTCGCTGATCAGCGCGCCCTGCTGG
>JBGTIE010000472.1:0-15013 GCA_041745855.1 Lysobacterales bacterium
CACGCGCGCCGGGACCGCGCTACTTCCAACCGACCGCCCCGCGCTTTCGAACGAGGGCGGTTTGCGCTCCGCATGGAGACGCGGCCTCCGGCGCGATGGTGATCGGGGTGAAGGTCGGTACACCGCGCGCGCCGGGACCGCGCTACTCCAACGGACGGGCTCTTGCTCTCGCTCTTACGTAAAACCTGAAGCGTAAAACCTAAAACGGCTCTTGCACCCCTTGAGCCACCTCCCGCACCAGTCCACCATGACCGTCTACTCCAACAATCAGCGGCCTCTTGATACGCCAGATCCTCCACATCGACATGGATGCCTTCTACGCTTCGGTCGAACAGCGCGACGATCCGACCCTGCGCGGGCGGCCGGTGATAGTCGGCGGGCTGGGTCGGCGCGGGGTGGTGGCGACTGCGAGTTACGAGGCGCGCAAGTTCGGGGTGCGCTCGGCGATGCCGACGGCCGAAGCGCTGCGGCGCTGTCCGGATGGGGTCTATCTGGTGCCGAGGATGGCGGTCTATCAAGCAGTCTCGGCGCAGATCTTCGAGATCTTCGACGAGTTCACGCCGCAGATCGAAGGGCTGTCGCTGGACGAGGCCTTTCTCGATGTGACCGCCAGTCAGCGCGCCCTGGGCACCGCCTGGCAACTGGCGCGGCAGATCAAATCCCGGGTGAGCGATCGCACCGGGCTGCCGTGCACGGTCGGTCTGGCGCACAACAAGCTGCTGGCCAAGCTGGCCAGTGAACTGGGCAAGCCCGATGGCCTCAAGCGCATCGATCCGGCCGTTGCACAGGCGCTGCTGGCGGCGTTGCCGGTAGAGCGGCTGTGGACAGTCGGCAAGCACACCGCGGCGCAATTGCATGCGGCTGGACTGGTCAGCGTCGGTGATATCCAGCGCGTTCCGCATGAGCAACTGCAGCGCGTCCTCGGTCCCCGCGCGGCGACCTTGAAGCAACTGGCGCTGGGCATCGACGAGCGCGCGGTGGAATGCAACCGGCAGGAGCAGTCGGTTGGCGCGGAGGAGACGGTGGAGGAGGACCTTAACGATCTGGCCGCCGCGCAGGCCTTGTTGATGCGACTGGTCGAGCGCGCCGCCGCTCGCTTGCGGCATGCTGGACTGCAGGCCGGCGTGGTCCAGCTCAAACTGCGCACGCCACCGTTTCACACCGAAACCCGCCAGCACCGGCTGCAGCCGCCGCGAGCCGACACGGGCGGTCTCTATCGCGAGGCGCAGGCCCTGCTGGAGCGCTGGTGGCACGATCAGCCCAAGCGCAAGCTGCGCCTGCTCGGCGTCAGCCTGGGAGTCGCGACCGAGCAGCGCCAGGCCGGCCTGTTCGACCAGCTGCCGCAGCCAGAGGCGGACGACAAGCTGCTCGCCAGCCTGGAAGATCGCATCAACGCCCGCTTCGGCAAAGAGGGCCTGCGGCGGGCGCGCGGAATGTCGAAGGGGACTGAAAAGCAGGGCTGAGGGCCGTGAGAACAGGGCTGAGGGGTGAGGGGTCAGAAGAGCAGTTCCAGCGGCGAGTTCCAGTGATGCGGTTCGTTTCCCTCACCGACATCCTACGCGCTTCGATGTGGCTCTTCCGCGCTCTTCACTGGCCACTGTAACTGGTTACAGGTACTGCTTCTCCGCTCTTCTAGCCCCTCAGCCCTCAGCCCTCAGCCCTCAAGAGGTGACAACCCCCACCCAACACGGCAGCATGGCAACACCGCTACCTCGGGGGAACCACCATGACCGAATCGACCGATGCCACCGAATCTACCCAATCAACTGAGTCGGAGCGCTTCACCAGCTTCAGCGATTTCTACCCCTACTACCTGGGTGAACACAGCAATCTGAGCTGTCGCCGGCTGCACTACATCGGCAGTTGGCTGGTAATCGGCGTGGTGCTGCTGGCGATCGTCAGCGCCAATCCGTGGTGGTTGATCGGCGTGCCGCTGATCGGCTACGGCTTCGCCTGGGTCGGCCACTTCCATTTCGAGAAAAACAAGCCGGCGACCTTCAAGTACCCCTTCTACAGCCTGATGGGCGACTGGGTCATGTGGTGGCAGATCCTGCGCGGGCAGGTGCGTATCTAGCCCGCGTTGGGTCAGAAGCTTTTCAACACAAAGGACACAAAGGACACAAAGGACACAAAGGAGAGCAGAGCCAGAGCTGATGTTGTAGTGCCAGTGCCAGCGGACATCGGTTATCGCCGACTATCCTGCTCGTACTCGTACTCGTACTCGTACTCGTACTCGAACTCGAACGCGAACTCGAACGCGAACTCGAAAGCAGCGTGATGGTTTCGAGTACGAGTACGAGTACCGCGATGCTGAGTACGAGTACGACCCCACTGCTCAGATTGCTCCGAACCGGCGGGAAACATCAGTTTGACTCGCACCCGGCGCCAGCTCGGTCGTCACGCATTTTCCGCTATTCGCCACCGCAGCATTCAAGCTCTTCCTTTGTGTCCTTTGTGTTGAAAATGCTCTTGGCTCTTCTCCACGCTATCGCACCTTCCTCTCTGCCTCCGGTTCGGCCTCCAGTTCAGCGAAGTAGGATTCCAACGGCCCGGGCCGATCGATCGCGAAGCCCTGCACATAGTCGACGCCCAACAGCGCCACACGGGCGCGGATGGCGTCGGTTTCGGTGCACTCGGCCACGGTCAGCTTGCCCAGGCTGCGCGCGATTTCGGCGATGGCGCGTACGATCGACAAGGCCAGCGGTGATCGCTCGATGTCGCGCACGAAACTGCCGTCGATCTTGAAGTAATCGACATCCAGCTGCGGAAGATAGGCGAAGGAGCAGAATCCGCTGCCGAAATCGTCCAGGGCGAAGCGGCAGCCCAGCGCACGCATCTCGCCGATGAAATGGCGTGCCAGCTGCAGGTCGCGAATCGCCGCCGTCTCGGTGATCTCGAAGCACAGTGCCGATGCGGGAAGCGCGCTGCGCGCCAGTCGACCACGCAGATGCTCGATCAGGTCGCCGGCAGACAAGGATTGCGCCGACAGGTTGATGCTGACGGTGTCCATCTGGCCGGCGAGATCCGGGTGGGCGTCGAACCAGTCCAGCGTCCGATCGATGATGTGGCGGTCCAGTCTGGCGGCGAGTGCGAAGCGCTCGGCCGCCGCAACCACCTGACTGGCAGGGAACTCGTCGCCACCATCGAGCAGTCGCAGCAGGATCTCCACTCGCCGCTGCACCGGCTCGGTTTCTGACCGCGACCGGGTGGCGACGATGCTCTGGCAATAGAGCTGGATCCGGTTCTCTTCCAGCGCCTGTTGCAGCCGCATTGCCCAGTGCATGGCCTGGGTCCGCTCGACCATGGCCGATTCCTCGGTGCTGGCGAGCTGAACCCGATTGCCACCGAGTTCCTTGGCCGTGAAGCAGGCGGCGTCGGCGGCGGCGAGCAGGTCGGCATAGCTTTGCCCGGCTTGGGTGACCAGCACCAGACCGAGGCTCGCACTGGTGGAAAGGACGTGGTCATCGACCGGTTCGCGGAATTCACCGACCAGGTGCCGCAGCTGCTCGGCTCGCGCCAGCGCGGTGGCGCTATCGCAACGGCAAAGCAGCAGGCCAAACTCGTCGCCACCCAGGCGCGCAAGGAACTCGTCGGGCTGCAGGCTTGCGCTCAGGACACTGGCCAGGCGGAGCAACAGGCGATCGCCCTGGGCATGACTGACGGTGTCGTTGATGACCTTGAACTGATCCAGATCCAGATAGATCAGCGCCGCTGGCAGTGCCTCGCGCTCGGCCAGTCGGCGCTCGGTCCAGTCTTCCAGCGCGGTCCGGTTCGGCAGTCCCGTCAACCGATCGATGGTCGAGCGGCGGATCAGGCTGTAGGCGGCAACGCGACTCTCGTAGGTCGCCGCCGCGACGATCAATGGCGTAACCGCCAGCAGGGTCATGAAGACCAGCAGGATAGATGTCTCCAGCAGCGAAGCCGGCGGCGTGAAGCCGGCATGGCCGAGCCCCGCCATCGTCGTGACCGACAACACCAGCAGTGTGGTCGCAGCGCCTGTAAGCAAGGGCTCGAAGCGCAGCGCGCTCCACAACAGGAGCATCAGGGGCAGACTGGACAACCCCAGGGCATAGGCCGGGCTGCGCTGGCCGAGCAGCAGCATCGCCGCCATGCCTATGACCAGAGCGGCCAGCCAGAGCAAGCGTTCGCGGGTCGAGCCGAAGGTAATGGGAAGGTCGCTCAGGCTGCCCCGCTGCCAGACGCGGGCGGCCATCAATAGTGTCGGTGTGATGGCGGCGATTCCTAGCACGTCCCCCATCACCCATTTGGAAATTGCCGGCAGTGACTGATCAGCGGTCGTCATGCCGCTGACGATCATCCCGCTCACCCCGATGATCGCGCTGATGGCCGCCAGCACCACGCCGCCACCGAGCAAGCGAAAGCCGGTGCGCACCTTCAGCGAGGTCAGGTCGAGCGGGCCGAAAAGCCTGACGAAGCTCACCCCGGCGACTGCAGAAAGCGTGTTGGCGAGCACCGAGAACAAGGCGAAAGTCAGCGGCACCGGGGCGACCAGCCAATGGACCAGTACCACGCCGACGGCGATCAGGGGCCAGTGCCGACGGCCTTCGAGTAGCAGGATCGCAAATGCCACGCCCGCCGGTGGCCAGATCAGGACAATTGCGCCCGGATCATCGATGAACAGGCTGACCAGGCTGCCGGACAGCAGATACAGCCCGACCCAGAGCGGAGCACGCCAGCGGTAGGACAGCGCAGCCACGTAAGCCGCCTCCCTTTGTTCAGCGTTCAATTAAGCAGAGGTAATGGTATGCGAGTCAAGCGTTATGAAGCCGCTGGGCGCCATTCAAAATTATGCAGAGATGTGAAGTCGGAGGTCGGGTCGGGGTCGGAATCCGAATCGGGATCGGGATCGGGGTCGGGGTCGGAATCGGAATCCGAATCGATTCTTGCCCGGCGGTGGCCAAACCCATGCCGCTCTCGATTCCGATTCCGATCGATTCCGACCCCGACCCCGAGGTGAGCTCAGGCTTGATCTTGCCGGCCGGGTAGGAAATGCTACGGCGCATCTACGACGATGCGGCGGGAGATGCCTCGATGGAAGGCAATCGGTTGACCAATCCGGGTGGCACCAACGGTGGCCTGGCGGAGTTCCTGATCGGATTCGTGATGGCGGTGGCCGGTTTCTGGCTGTTGACCAATCAGGTCCAGGTCGGCACCCACGGTTGGCGTCTGTGGGGCTACAACTCCTTTGGCCTGTCCCTGCTGCCGTTCATCATCGGCGCCGGCATGCTGTTCTTCAATGGCCGCTCGGTACTAGGCTGGCTGCTGTTGCTGGCCGGGCTGGTGATCGTCTTTGCCGGCATCCTGGTCAACATGAACATCTACTTCCGCCCCACCAGCCTGTTCAACACCCTGCTGATGCTGGTTCTGCTGGCCGGCGGCATCGGCTTGCTGGCGCGATCACTGAGATCGCATGAGAGCAGTTCCAGTAGCCAGATCCAGTAGAAGGTTCCGGTGAGCGAAGTGGCTTATTCGAAAGCGCAATGCAAGTCGGTTGGAAGTAGCGCGGTTCCGGCGCGCGTAGCGTCTGATTCTCGCGCCAGTCCCGTTCGCGCCGGCGGCCGCGTCCCCATTCGGAGCGGTGTGACTCGCGAGCAAGCGCCAGTTCGAGAGCCAGGGCCAGAGACACATCAAGAGCTTCGCCTGCAGGCAGGCTCTACAAAAGCACAAGCAAGATCAAGTGCTCCGCCAGCAGGCTGGCTCTGACAAAAAGGCAAGAGCGGCAAGCGCAGGAGCCAGCGCTACCTCAGCGACTGGCTCCTGCGACATACGCCGGATCTAGCGGTGGGGCACCACGCTGTTGCCGCGGGCAATCACGTAGTCACCTTCGCGCAGACCGTGATGGTCGCGCTGGGTGTAGGCCAGGCGTCGGCCGTTGTTCATCCGCACGGTGATCTGGTAGCTCGGTGCGGCGTTCACGTTCCGCTCGATCTGGTGTCCGGCAACGCCGCCAGCGACAGCGCCCGCAACAGTTGCCGCGTCGCGACCGGAGCCGCTACCGACCTGGCTGCCCAGGACGCCACCGATAACCGCACCGGCCACCGCGCCGCCACCGCTGGCACGTCGGTCACCGGAGATCTGCACGATACGCTCAACCGTACCGCAGTCGCGACAGGCAGATGCGTAGCCCTGACTGTGACCATAACCGCCTTGATCGGCGTAACGGGGCCCGCTTGCGCAGGCTCCGAGCATGCTCGCAAGTACCAGCAAAAGCGCAATTCGAATCGTCATGGTCGATCTCCTTGTTTGAACGAACCGTGTTCAGCATAGCCCCTTGGCACAGCGCCAGCCTTGCTGGCAGCTGGCTGGGGGTTTTTTCGTTCAGAAAACGCTCAGTAAGCGAGCTATCCATCCATCTTCGTCGCCAGATCGCGTGCAAAGATCATGCGTTCTTCGCGAAAGGCCTTGAATTCCAGCGCATTGCCACTGGGGTCGGTGATAAACATGGTTTTCTGCTCACCCGCCAGACCGGCAAAGCGCAGATAAGGTTCGATCAGGAAGGGCACGCCGTTGTGATGCAATCGGTCGGACCAGTCATCGAAGTCGGCCCAGGCGACGATCAGGCCGAAGTGGAAGACCGGTACCGACTGATGGTCGACCTCGTTGCGTGCGGCCATTTCCACCGCGGGACACAGATGAGCCACGATCTGGTGGCCCTGGAAATCGAAATCGATCCACTCCGGACTGGACCGCCCCTCGCTGCAACCCAGCACTCCGGCGTAGAACTGTCGCGCCAGATCGAGGTCATGGACCGGGAAGGCAAGGTGGAAGCGCGGGCGGGGTGAGCTCATGAAGCAAAGACTAGCAGAGCAAGAGCGTGTCACGCGGAGACGCGGAGAACGCGGAGGAAGAGCCGGATCCGCACGAGCGTCCGGTAGCCTCACGAATCATTCAAGCCAGGATCCGCGCGCAGCGTCTGGAACGCGCTCAGCGCTTCACTGCGGCTGCTGCGCAGATCCACTATTGGCGGCGGATAGCCCTTCGCGCCGCCGCCGCTCCAGGGCTGGTGGATGTGCCTGGGAGGCAGTGCCGCCAGCTCGGGCACCCAGCGCCGCACGTAGTCGCCCTGGGGGTCGAAGCGCTCGCCCTGGCTGACCGGGTTGAAGATGCGAAAATAAGGTGCCGCATCGGCGCCGGTGCCGGCGGTCCACTGCCAGCCCTGGGTATTGTTGGCCAGATTGGCGTCGACCAGTGTGTCCCAGAACCAGCGCGCGCCAGCCGTCCAGTGGTAGCGCAGATTCTTGGTCAGCAGCGAGGCGACGATCATCCGCACCCGGTTGTGCATCCAGCCGCTTTGCCACAGTTCACGCATCCCCGCATCGACGATCGGGATGCCGGTGCGGCCGCGCTGCCATGCGGCCAGCAGTTCCGGTTCGGGTTCAGCCCACGGAAAGTCGTCGAAGCGCCGGTTGAGGTTCTGCTCCGGCGTGGTCGGGAAATGGCGCAGCAGATGATGGGAAAAATCGCGCCAGCCCAGCTCGCGCAGATAGGCGTCTGCCTCCGGCTCGTGCGCGAGTTGCCGCACCACCCGTCGCACCGAAATCTCGCCGAAGTGCAGATGCGGTGACAGGCTGGAGGTGCCGCGGATTGAGGGCCCATCGCGCGCGCTGGCGTATTGGGCAAGTGCCTCGGTCTGGAAGCGTTGCAGCGCCGCCTCGGCACCGGCCTCGCCAGGGGTCCAGCGGCTCTCGAAACCGCGGTACCAGGGAATTTTCGGCAGCAGATCCAGCTCGGCCAGCGGCAGGCTGGACAGATCGGTCGGCGGCAGCGTAGTCGGCGCTCCCTCGGCGTCACCGAACTGCTCCAGCCGTCCCTGCAACTGGCGCCAGAACGGAGTAAAGACACGATAGGGCGCGCCGGCCTGATTTCGCAGCTGATCGGGTTCGGCCAGCAGGTAACCGGAAAAGGCGCGCGCCTCGATCCCGCGATCGCGCAGTTCGGTCTTCAGCGCGCTGTCGAGTTCCACCAGCACCGGGTCATACAGGCGGTGCCAATAGACTGCCGTGGCGCCGGTTTGCGCAATCACGTCCAGCAGCGTCTGGCGGGTCGGACCGCAACGCAGTACCAGCGTGCTGCCGCGCGCGGCAACCGCCTCCTGCAAACTTTGCAGGCTGTGATGCAGCCACCAGCAACTGGCCTCGCCGGGTGCCCACGGCGCCTCTTCGTCCGGCGCATGGATGTACAACAGGATTGGCCTCAGGCCCTGGTCGAGCGCGTGCAGCAGCGGCGCATGGTCGCCCAGACGCAGGTCGCGCCGAAGCCAGATCAACGCGCGCGGGCTATCCATGGCAATTGCGTGGTGGGTACGTCCGCGACATCGACAATCGGCTCAGGTCAGGGAAAAGTATCTCGGTAGCAGGATCAGGCTCCAGCTGAGCAGCACATTGAGCATGCACAGGAAGACCGCCGCCGAGCCCATGTCCTTGGCTCGTCCGGCCAACTCGTGGAACTCAGGCGTCGTCTTGTCGACCACCGCCTCGATCGCACCATTGAGCAGTTCGGCCACCAGCACCAGCACCAGCGAGCCGATCAACCAGGCTCGTTCCAGACCAGTCTGGCCGAGCCAAAGTGCGAGCGGCGCGAAGATCAGGAAAAGCTGACATTCCAACCGGAACGACGCCTCATGGCGCAGCGCCGCGGACAGGCCGTTGAGTGAGTAGCGCATCGCCAGCAGGATCTGCCGCGGACCACGGGAAACCGCATTCGCCATCAGTGGGCAGCCTTGTGGCGATAGGGGCGGCGATTGTGGCATTGGGCTGAATCGGGGGGAAGAGCAGGAGAGCAGGGCCCAGGGCACAAGGCACAGGGCTCAGGGCTCAGGGCTCAGGGCTCAGGGCCCAGGGCCCAGGGCTCAGGGCCCGGAAATGCAGCGCTAGGGACAGAGCAGGCTCTGGCTTTGGCTTTGGCTTTGGCTTTGGCTTTGGCTCTGGCTCTGGCTCTGGTTTTGGCTTTGGCTTCGGCTTTGGCTCTGGTTTTGGCTTTGGCTCTGGCATTTGTGGAGCCAGCCTGCTGGCGAAGCTCTTGCCTTTGCTCTTGACGTGGCTCGTGCTCATGCCCTGGCTCGTGTTCTTGACGTGGCTCGTGCTCTTGCTCTGGGTCTTGCGCTGGCTTGTGCCCTTGCCTTTGTAGAGCCAGCCTGCTGGCCAAGCTCTTGCTTTCGCGCTGTTGTTCTGCGTCCTTGCTCTTCGACCTCTCCGCGTTGTCCTCGAGTGTTGCCTGCCGAGCGGAGGGCAACATCTCGCCGGCTGCGCCGTCGGCGGGCCTGTGGCCCTCGATTCGCCAGCAGGCTGGCTCCTACAATGGGCAAGCGCGTGCAACCACATCAGTTTGACTCGCACCTGCAGGTCGCCTCTCCTGGGCCCTGGGCCCTGGGCCCTGGGCCCTGCTCTACTAGTACAATCCCGCGCCTGAAAGATGGCCGCGGGGAGCCAACCAATGAACGTTGAACGATTGCTGGGCAGTCTGCTGACCGGTGGGATGGGCGGCACGCGGCGCTCTTCCTCGATGCTGGGTGGTCTGGGTATCGGCAAGGCGCAGGTGGGCATGGGCCTGCTTGGGATGGCCTTTGCCGCCTATGAGCACCACCAGCAGAGCCAGCGCCAGTCTGCCGCCGTGGCCATGCCGCCACCGCTACCGCTTTCTCAGGCCCCTTCTGCGGGCTTGCCACCACCGCCACCGCCACCGATGGCCTCGGCGATGCCTGTCATGCCGCCGGCTGCGATCGTCGACGAGGCGGGTCAGGCCGACTTGATGCTGGTGCTCGAAGTGATGATCGCGGCTGCGCATGCCGATGATCGTATCGACGCGCAGGAGCGGGCGACGATCCTTCAGAAGGCGATGCAACTGGAGCTCAGCAGCAATGAGCGCCACCATCTCATGCGCGCGCTGGATCAGCCCGCCAGCGCCACCGAACTGGCCGCGCGCGCTCGCCCAGCCATCGCCCCCGACCTCTATGCCGCGGCGTTGCTGGCCATCACCATCGATACCGAACAGGAGCGGCAATGGCTCGACGCGTGGGGCCAACTGTTGGCCCTGCCCGAGTCCGAATGCCGTCAACTCGAAGCACAGTTCGCCGAGGCGGCAACCTGAATTCAGCGCTCGGCGCCTGTTCGACCTGTCCTTTCCACCCGGGAGTCCCTCATGCATCAATGGTATTTCAGCTACGACGGCCAGCAGGTCGGCCCCTTTGATCAGGCCTCGGCAGCACGTCAGGCGCAGCAGCGTGCCGATGGATTTTGCTGGCGGCAGGGCTTCGCCGAGTGGGTACCGATCGGGCATGTCGGCGAACTGACCGGCCGGGGTGATGGCCAGGCGCTGATGCCGTCAGCCCCGCCATCGACGGCGCTGGCGGTACAGCGCAGCGACGAGATCGACTATCAGATCTTCGGCGAGGACGTACAGTTCGTCGAGATTGAACTGGACCCGGGCGAGAGCTGCGTCGCCGAGGCCGGGGCGATGATGTACAAGGACGCCGTGGTCAAGATGGAAACCGCTTTCGGTGATGGCTCGGCTCAATTGGCCAGCGGCAGCTTCATGGACAAGCTGGTCGGCGCGGGCAAGCGCCTGATTACCGGCGAGAGTCTGTTCATCACCGTATTCACCCACACGGGCGCCAGCGGCAAGGCCAAGGTTGCGTTCGCGGCTCCCTATCCGGGCACCGTGGTACCGATGACCCTGAGCAACTTCGGCGGTCGCATCATCTGCCAGAAGGATGCCTTCCTGTGCGCCGCCAAGGGCGTCCAGATCGGCATTTTCTTTCAGCGCAAGATCATGACCGCGTTGTTCGGCGGCGAAGGCTTCATCATGCAGAAGCTCGAAGGCGACGGCCTGGTGTTCGTCCACGCTGGCGGCACCATCGTCGAGCGCGAACTGGCGGCCGGCGAAGTGCTGCATGTCGACACCGGTTGTGTGGCGGCCTTCACCGAGTCGGTCGGCTTCGATGTTGAACAGGTCGGTGGCATCAAGTCGATAATCTTCGGTGGCGAGGGCGTGTTCTTCGCCCGATTGACCGGCCCCGGCAAGGTCTGGATGCAAAGCCTGCCATTCTCGCGCCTGGCCGGCCGCATCTTCGCCGCCGCACCGCAGGGTGGTGGCAAGCACAAGGGCGAGGGCTCGGTGCTTGGGGGCCTCGGCGGAATTATTTCCGGGGATCGGGGGTTCTAGCTGAGGGCCTGGGAGCGTTGAGGACTGCTTTAGGGCCCAGGGCCCAGGGCACAGGGCCCAGCAAGATCAAGGGCCGTCCGCCCGGAGCTCTTCTGGGCCCTGGGCCCTGTGCCCTGAGCCCTGCTCTTCGTCAGCCCTCCTCCTCCTCCTCCCCCAAATGCTCCCGCCCCTGCCGGAAGCGATTCAGCGCTACCCAGGTGGGATCGGCGGCGCTGAGCAGTTTGTCGAGGATGACTTGCTCGAGTCGATCCAGGTCCAGCCGCGCCCAGTCGAGCATCTCCAGTCGCGTTTCGTCGGCATGGTGGGCCCACTCGCGCAGGTCGTAGCGAAGCACGTCGACCACTTTCTGAGCCTCGTCAACGGTCAATTCCTCGGCCGCAACCAGATACTGCCGGGCCTTGTTCAATAAACCGCTCAGGTCGCGCGCCGCGGCTTCCTCGGCGCGCGGCAACTCTTCCCGCAGCCAGCGCAGGGCTTCGTCATAAGCGCGTTGCAGGCGGTGTTCTTTCATGACGTTTCGCTCCGTAGGATCGCTTGGGCGCAACTTCAAGCTTCTCGCGTTGGTCAACCAATGGAATTAGGGCCCAGGGCTCAGGGCCCAGGGCCCAGTGGGTTCACGAACCCCACGGGCCAGCTTTCCGATCAATCCCCGTCTTTATCGCCCAGATACTCTCCCAGCCAACGCTCCACCTCACGGTGCCACTGAACCGAATTCTTCGGCTTCAGGACCCAGTGGTTCTCGTCCGGGAAGTACAGGAAGCGGCTGGGGATGCCGCGGCGCTGCAGGGCGGTGAAGGCGGCGATGCCCTGTTCCAGTGGCACGCGGTAGTCGAGCGCGCCGTGGATCACCAGCATCGGCGTCTTCCAATCGGCGATGCGGTTTACCGGGTTGTGGCGCTCGTAGTTTTCCGGCACCTGGAACTGCGGACCGCTGTTCTCCCATTCGGTGAACCACAGCTCTTCGGTCGACCAGGCCATGAAGCGGGTGTCGAAGACGCCATCATGATTGACGATGCAGTTGAAGCGGTCGGCCCAGGCGCCGGCGATCCAGTTCATCATGTAGCCGCCGTAACTGGCGCCCAGTGCGCAGGCGCGTTCGCCGTCGAGGAAGTCATAGCGATCCAGGGCGAAGGCCAGGCCCTTCTGCAGGTCGACCAGCGGCTTGCCACCCCAGTCGCCACTGATCGAATCGGTGAACTCCTGCCCATAACCGGTAGACCCGTGGAAATCGATGAAGATCACCGCATAGCCCTTGCCGGCGTAGGTCTGCGGGTTCCAGCGGTAGTGGAAGGAGTTGCCCATCGAGCCTTGCGGGCCGCCGTGGACAATGAAGGCGATCGGGTACTTCGCAGCCGGATCGAAATCGACCGGCTTGACCAGCCAGCCGTAGACAGTTTCGTCGTTCCAGCCCGGGAAGCTGAACTGCTCGTAGTCGCCGAAACGCAGCTCCGCCAGCTTGTCGGCATTGACGTTGGTCAGCTGGCGCGACTTGCCCTGGCGGCCATCGTGCACATACAGATTTGCCGGCGCATCAAGCGCCTCCAGGCTGTAGACGACGCGATCCTTGGCCACCGTGAAACCGCGTACCGAACCCTGATCGGTAAGGGGCCGGACCGAATCTTCGGCGATGTTGATCGCGAACAATCGCGTCTGGCCCAGATCGTCTGCACTGGCGTAAATCAGCTTGCTGTCGGCCGAGAAAGCGATGCTGCCAGCGGATCGATCCCAGTCCGCGGCCACCTCACTCACCTCGCTGCTCGCCAGATCACGCAGCATGATGCGGTGGCGATCGGCTTCGAAGCCGGCCCGCGACATCGCCATCCAGGCCAGTTTGCGGCCGTCCGGGGAAAACACCGGGTAGGAGTCGTTGGCCGGGTTGTCGGCGGTCAGGTTGCGCGGAGGCGCGCTGCCGTCCAGCGGTACCTGATAGAGGTCGAAATTGGTCGACCAGGGCTCGGACTTGCCGGCCACGCGCAGCGCAAACACCGCACTGCGGCCGTCCGGGCTGGGCGCGTAGTCCGAGTCACCACCGAAAGGCTGGCTGTGCACGTCACCGTCCAGACCCTTGCTCAGCCAGATCGCGGCGTCGTCGGTGGCCGCCTCGTCGCCCAGGCTGACCCGATACAGCTGATTCCGACGGCCGTCTTTCCAGTGATCCCAGTGGCGGATGAACAAGCGGTCGTAAACGACGCCACTGACGTCGCTCTTGGCTGCAAAGCGATCCGCCGAGCACTTCAGGTCCTCGCAATCCAGGAACACCGCCAACGACACCAGCAGCGCCTCGCCATTACCGACCACATGGAAACTGGCCACATCCACGCTCAGCGCGGTGACCGCCTCGGCCTCACCGGGCTGGCGCAGGTCCAGGCGCTGCACCTGCGCGCTGCCGCCACGACTGGACAGGAAGAAAAGCTGGTGGCCATCGGCGCTCAGGCGCGGGCTGCTGCCACCGCTGCTGACCAGTCGCCGCGGTTGCGCATTTGCGTCGTCCAGACGCAAGGACCAGATCGAGCTGTTGCCGCGATTGGCATCGAAATCGGTGCTGCGCAGGCTGTAGACGAGCAGCCTGCCATCGGCACTGAGCTGCGGATCGGACACGCGCTCGAGCCGGACCAGATCGTCGACATCGAACGGGCGGGTTTGCGCCTGGGTGGGCAGCGCTACGCACAACAACAGGCCGAGCAGCAGATATCGGGTCACCAGGAGTCCTCCGCAGATGTCAGCGTCCGATCTTACTGCGCGGCTTTCCGGTCTGGCCATCGTCGGCGGCGAAATCGGCTATGTGGGCGCCTGAAGGGCGAAGAGCGGAAGAGCGGAAGAGCGGAAGAGCGGAAGAGCGGAAGAGCGGAAGAGCGGAAGAGCTGATTGACCACAAAGGACACAAAGGACACGAAGGAGAGCAGAGCGGAGCAGAAGGGACTGGTCGTTGACTGGTGCCGGCGGTGCAAACTCGGCCGGCGCGCTCAGGAAATCGCGGCAGTGCCTTGCGGGGCGACGGGATCGCGTGGGCGTCTGAAGCGACCAAGAGCGGAAGAGCTGATTGACCGCAAAGGACACGAAGGACAGGGCTGAGGGCTGAGGGCTGAGGGGTCAGGCTGGCTGTTCTATTCTAAACTGGCGTTTCGGGCTCACGAACGAAGCTTTGCGACAAAAGCGGGCTCGAGTGAACGCCATAGTGCCGGCTGGCGTCTCGCACTTCATTGATGCGGTTCGCTTCCCTCACCGACATCCTACGCGCACTTTCGCGGCTCTTCTCACCCCTCAGCCCTCAGCCCTGTTCGTTGTGTCCTTCGTGTCCTTTGTGGTTACTTGCTCTTTCGCTCTTTCGCTCTTGCTTCTTACCGGCATCGCGAATGGAGTGGACGTCGGCGGATCTTGCCGAAGGAAGGCGGCTCAGGGCGATCCGGCGGCGGTTCCGGGGCTTGCATTGGCGTCTGCCATCTGCGTTTGCCGATCGAGGCCCAGTTCTTCCCGATAGCGTTGGTGCAGGATCGCCACGCGCTTGACGTAAACCTGGGTCTCGTCATAGGGCGGGATGCCGCCCCAGCGCAGTACCGCGTTCTCGCCGGCGTTGTAGCCGGCCGTGACCAGACGCAGGTCGCCGTCGAACATATCCAGCAGCATGCGCAGATGACGCACGCCGCCGCGGATGTTCTCACCCGCGTCGTAGGAGTTGTTGATGTGGTACATCGCCGCGGTCGACGGGATCAGCTGCATCAGACCCTGCGCGCCGGCCGGAGACAAGGCGCGCGGGTTGAAGGCACTCTCGGCGTGAATGACCGCCCGCACCAGCGCCTCGTCGACGCCTTCCTCGGCGGCATGGCGACGGATC
>JBGTIE010000473.1:0-3579 GCA_041745855.1 Lysobacterales bacterium
GTCGGCCACCGCGGTGATCTCCCGCAAACCCACGTGCTCGGGCAACCCGGCGGTGAGCGCGACCGCCTCGATGCCGCGCGCGGCACCGCGCTCGAGCAGACTGATCGGAGTCAGCGGCGCGGGTTCTACCTTGAGCACGACACGGCCACCGCCCATCGGAAAGAAGCCGACCCGTTCGACTTCCAGGTGCACCCGAGCACCCATCCGCGCCAGCAGCGGCAGAAAGACCTGAGCGATGAAGTCGGCGCTCGGTGCCATCGGATTGTGGGTGCCGCCCTCGATGCAGACCCGGCTGGATTGATCGGCGCAAAGCAGTATCGGCAGCATCGTCTGCAACACCAGCATCGTGCTGCCGGCGGTACCGATCGCGAAATGGTGCGCACCGCCGACCAGACTGTACGGCTGAAACAGCAATTCGGTGCTGCCCAGCCGATCGCCCTCCACCTCCGCCCCGCTGAGCTGGGCGGCGGCCTGGACGCAGGTCAGATGCTGCCGCATCAAACCGGGCTTGGCCCGCCCAGCCCGAATCCGCGACAACCGCAGGGGCCGGCGCAGCAGCACCGACAAGGCCAACGCACTACGCAGAATCTGCCCGCCGCCTTCACCGCTGGAGCCGTCGATTTCTATGTACATTCTGCTACCTCTGCTCGGATTACTGCGACGAGGAGCTTTGCTCGGGGTCGGGGTCGGAATCGGAATCGGAATCGATCCCTTGCCAGACATCCGGCTCGGCTGCCACCTCGTGAATCGTGTCGCCACGCTACCGTTTTGACGACTGGCTTACCTCAAGTCGTTGGCACGGCCGAGGCCCATGCCGTCGCCCTCGATTCCGATTCCGATTCCGATTCCGATTCCGACCCCGACCCCGACTCCCGGCTCCCGGCTCCGCGTTGGACAGGGACGCCAAAACGGCCAACCTGACCCCTCAGCCCTCAGCCCTCAGCCCTGCTCTCAACCCTTCACACAAACCACCTGCCGCAGCGTATGCACCACCTCGACCAGATCGGCCTGTGCCGCCATCACCTGATCGATCGACTTGTAGGCCGCCGGCGACTCGTCGATCACGGCTTCGTCCTTGCGGCACTCGACGTGCGCGGTGGCCAGGCGATGCTGCTCCAGCGTGATCTCCTTCTTCGCCCGGGTCCGGCTCATCACTCGCCCGGCACCGTGCGAACACGAGCACAGCGCATCGCTGTTGCCGAGGCCGCGCACAATAAAGCTCCTGGCACCCATGCTGCCGGGAATGATGCCGAGCTGACCCGCCTGCGCACTGACTGCGCCCTTGCGGGTCACGTACAGCTCTTCGCCGAAGTGGGTTTCCTTCTGGACATAGTTGTGGTGGCAGTTGACCGCTTCCTCGGTGACCTTGAAGCGCTTCGGGATGGCCTTCTGCAGCGCCTCCAGCGTGTGTCGCAACATCACCGCCCGGTTGCTGCGGGCGAAGCGCTGGGCCCAGTCGACCGCGAACACGTAGTCGTCGAAGTTCGGCGAACCCTCCTCGAAGTAGGCCAGATCGCGATGCGGCAGGTTGGCGATATGCGCCCGCATGTCGCGCTGGGCCAGCTCGATGAAGTGCGTGCCGATCGCGTTGCCGACCCCGCGCGAACCCGAGTGCAGCATCACCCAGACGTCCTGAGCCTCGTCCAGGCACAGCTCGATGAAGTGGTTGCCGGTGCCCAGCGTGCCCAGATGGACCAGGTTGTTGGTGTTCTTCAGTCGCGGATTGCGCGCGCAGATGTGCTCGAAGTCCAGCTGCAGCTCGCGCCACGCGCTCTCGGCGATCTTCGGCACCTTCCCCCACGATCCCTTGTCGCGACCACCACGCGGCGTGGTGCGGCCATGCGGTACGGCCGATTCGATCGCGCTGCGCACACCAGCCAGGTTGTCCGGCAAATCGGCCGCGGTCAGACTGGTGCGGGCCGCGATCATGCCGCAACCGATGTCCACCCCAACCGCCGCCGGAATGATCGCGTGACGAGTCGGCACCACCGAACCCACCGTCGCGCCGATACCCAGATGCACGTCCGGCATCACCGCCACAAACGGGCCGACCACCGGCACCCGCGCCAACTTGCGCAGCTGTTCGCGCGCCTCGTGCTCCACTGGCACCCCACGCGTCCACATCCGCACCGGCACACCGCCGGCCTCGTCCATCACCTCGTAGGTCAGTGTCGCCTCAGTGTTCATCGTCATGCCGTTCATTGTCATGTCCTTATTCCCGTTCGAGTCAATCCGCTGCCGACCCGGTCCAGACCGCGCCGGGCACCCCGGCGCGGCCACCTGTATGCGCGTTGCCATGCAGCGTTGCCCGCTCACGGCATATCAGTATCCGTGCCAACGCGCAGGCGTCGAATCGAAGGTCTTGACATTCAATAACTTGGAGCAAATGAGAGAGAAAGCATCGATTCCGGCACTCCGGCTATATATATTCTCCCAGATAGACTTTATCTTTTCGGATACAGCCATGCTCCACTCGGAACCCCGAGTTGCACTCGGGCAACGAAGCCAGTGAAGCACCAAGCTAGACAACCCAACTACAACTCGGGGTTCCGGCGCTCTGCCTCTGGAACCGCTCTATCAGGAACCCCGAGTTGCACTCGGGCAACGAAGCCAGTGAAGCGGTGAAGTAGACGGCCCGAGTACAACTCGGGGTTCCGGCGCTCTGCCTCTGGAACTGCTCCCAGGAACCCCGAGTTGCACTCGGGCAACAAAGCCAGGTGAAGCACCAAGGTAGACAACCCGAGTACAACTCAGGATTCCGACGCTCTGCTCCCACTGGCAACTGGAACTGATCTAACCATGCACAAACCCCAAATAGTCATCGGCTTTCTAGGCACCCAGCTGGACGCCGGTCGCGGACCGGGCCGGTGGGAGAAATGGCGACCCTCAGTGAGCCTGGGCAGCTTCGAGGATTTCCTGCCTGACCGGATCGAGTTGCTGGTCGACCTGCGCCGCAGCAAGGCCATCGGCGACCAGGTGCGCGAGGACCTGCGCGCGGTCGCGCCACAAACGAAGCTCGTGCTGCATGACTTCTTTGTGGCCGACCCGTGGGACTTCGAGCAGATGTACACCCGGCTGTACGATTTCGTCCGCGGTTACGCCTTCGACCCGGAAAGTGAGGACTATCTGGTCCACATCACTACCGGCACCCACGTCGCCCAGATCTGCCTGTTTCTGCTCACCGAGTCGCGCTTCATCCCTGGCCGCCTGCTGCAAACCAATCCGCCACGCAAGCAGCGTGCCGGGGCGCCCGGCAGCTACAGCCTGATCGACCTGGATCTGGCGCGTTACGACCTGATCGCGCAGCGCCATGCGCACGCCAGCGTGGAAAGCGCACAGGTTCTCAAAAGCGGCATCGAGACCCGCAGCGAGGCCTTCAACCGGATGATCGTGCAGATCGAGCGGGTCGCGGTGCGTTCGCGCGCGCCGATCCTGCTGATGGGCCCGACCGGCGCCGGCAAGAGCATGCTGGCGCGCAACCTGTTCGAGAGCTCAAGCAGCGCAGGCATGAGCTGAAGGGGCGCTTCGTCGAGGTCAACTGCGCCACGCTGCGCGGCGATGGGGCCGGCAGCGCGCTGT
>JBGTIE010000474.1:0-2332 GCA_041745855.1 Lysobacterales bacterium
GCCACTGCACCGCGCAGCGCGCCAGACAGGCCGCGGCCGGGCAGGGGGCGAATGGTCGAAGGCATGGTGGTCGATCGCATGGACACAGTCATCAATCCCACAGTCATCAATCCTTCAGGGGGTCGGCAGCGGGCGAGAACAGCAGCCGGTTGGGCGACTTGCGGATCTCGCGACTGAACTCGTCGACGTGGCGGCTGGCCGATTCGAGGTTGTAAGTGATCGCATCGATGCGCTGGGCGACCGAAGACAGGGTCACGCGCAGGTCGACGATCGCCTGCTCGATGTCCGGCCGGGCGGTGTCCACCGATTCGCCGATGTCGCCCAGGATGCTGTCGAGCTGGGCCCGGGTGCTGTTCAGATCGGCGCTGAGCTGGCGCAGATTGGTCGCCATGCCGCCGTGATCGTCGATCAGACGGTCGATCTTGCTGCGGTTGTCCGGTCCCAGGATCAGCCGGATCGACTCGGCACCGTCGTTCAGACGCTGCAGCAGCGCCAGTGTCTGGTCGACCAACTCGGGTGCGCCTTCCTCTAGCGTGCCGGAGAGATTCTCCAGTCGCGTGCCCAGCTTCTCCACCAGCGGGGTCAGCTTCTCGCGGGTCAGCACGGTGACCTCGCCGGCCAGTTCACCTACCGCCGCGAACATGTCGCCGCCCTCGCGTGCGGCGATCTCGTCGCCCGGTTCAAGCAGCCGATCGGATTGACCCTCGCGGATGCCGATGAAAACATCGGCGAGCAGTCCGCTGGACAGCAGTGCGGCTTTCGAGTCAGCAGGTACCTGCCAGCCCTTGGCGATCGAGAAATCGACCCGGAAGCGGGTGCTACCATCGACCTGTTCCGGCGCGATGCGCTCGACCTGACCTACCCGATAGCCCTGATAGAACACCGCGCTCCCAAAGCCCAGGCCCGATACATCGTTGTAGTGGACGACGTAACGATCGGTTGGTCCGGAGCGGCCGGTGATCACATAGAGCGATCCGAGGAACAGGAACAGGGCCACCAGCACCAGCAGCCCAACCATGAAGTAATTGACGTTTTCGCGTTTCAAGCTGGCTGGTTCCTTTTCAGTCGTGCCCTCACAACGGATCCCCACGGCCGGTCAGACGGTGCAGGTAGGCATCTACATCCACTTCCAGCTCACGCGGACGGCGGTTGAGCAGATCCTGGATGCGTTCGCTGGGACTGGCCTTGACCTCGTCCACGGTGCCGGTCATCAACACCTTGCCACGGTCGAGCACGGTGATCTTGTCGGCGATCTTGAAGGCGCTGTCCAGTTCGTGGGTGACCACCACGATGGTCATCCGCATCGCGTCGCGCAGCTTCAGGATCAATTCGTCCAGCTCGGCCGACACCACCGGATCCAGCCCGGCCGAGGGTTCGTCGAAGAACAGCAGTTTCGGATCCATGACGATGGCGCGCGCCAGTGCGGCGCGCTTGATCATGCCGCCGGAAAGCTGGCTGGGCATCAGATCCTGGAAGCCGCCGAGATTGACCACCTCCAGCTTGAGCCGGGTCATGATCCGAATCGTGTTCTCGTCCAGCTTGAAGTGCTCGCGCAGCGGCAGCGCGACGTTGTCCCCGACCGTCATCGAGGTGAACAGCGCGCCGCCCTGGAAGGACACGCCGATCTCGCGCCGGAAGGCCAGACCTTCCCGGGGTGGCAGGCTGTGGATGTCGCGACCGAGCAGCTTCACCGTGCCCGAGGTGGGGTAGTGCAGCCCGAGCAGATAGCGCAACAGCGTGCTCTTGCCCGAGCCCGAACCACCCATGATGACCCGGATCTCGCCCGGTTCGACCTGGAAGTCGACCTGGTCGAGGATCTGCGTGGTCCCGTAGTGGGTGTCCAGCTTTTCGACTTCGATGACGGGCGAGGTAGCTGACATGAGCTGGTGCGTAGTACCTGGTCTTAGCGGGTGAGGAAGAAACTGAAGATCACGTCGGCGATCAGGATCGCGCAGATCGAAACGACCACCGCACGGGTGGTTGCCTGGCCGACGCCTTCGGCGCCGCCCTTGACGGTAAAGCCCGTGCCAACCCCGATCAACACGATCAGGATACCGAAGACCACGCTCTTGATCAGTCCCTGCACGATATCCCAGGACTCGAGCGCCTCCAGCGATTTATGGAAATAGCTGTACAGCGTCATCTCCAGCGGGCCGGCGCTGAACAATCCGCCGCCCAGGATGGCGAAGAAATCCGCCACGATGGTCAGGCAGGGCAGCATCACGATGGCCGCCAGCAGGGGCGGCGCGGCCAGATAGCGGCTGGGTTCGACGCCGATCACGCGCAGCGCGTCGATCTCTTGCGAGACCACCATCGAGCCGATCCGCGCGGC
>JBGTIE010000475.1:0-2856 GCA_041745855.1 Lysobacterales bacterium
GCGCGCCGGAACCGCGCTACTGCTCTCGGTGGGCCGGAACTCTGCTGCGAAGCGATTGGCATTGTGCTGCGGGCGGGCTACTTCATCCGGACCCTTCTCGAAAGCTTTTCCTTTGTGACCTTCGTGTCCTTTGTGTCCTTCGTGTTGAAACGCTCTTCGCTTGCGCTGCGTGCATGGCGAGCTTCCTTGTACGAGTGACAGCATAGGTATAGATTTGCTGTCATTGAATTCAGTTCAAACGAGGTCCAGCCATGGCCGTTCTGACAGTGCGCAACCTTCCGGATGAGGTGCATCGGGCATTGCGGCTGCGCGCTACGCAGCACGGGCGCAGTACCGAAGCGGAAGTGCGGGCGATCCTGGAAAGCGTGGTCAAGCCACCGGAGCGTGTGAAATTGGGCAGCTTGCTGTTTGAGATGGGGCGCCGAACCGAGCTGACAGATGAGGACGTCGCGATCTTCGACGCGGTGCGGGATCGCACGCCTGCTGAGCCGATGACTTTCGGGTTGAAGGCAATGCGGACAGGCGCCACCGTCTGAACCCGAAGCATACGCTTGGTTCGACTGCCCATGGCCACCGAAGGCGCTCCTGTGTCCATGGTTCTTGCTCTTGCTCCCGTAGGAGCCAGCCTGCTGGCGAAGCTCTTGCTTTCACGCTGTTGATCTTGCGCTCTTGCTTCCAGACCCCTCTACACCGTCCTTGAGTGTTGCCCGCCCAAGGGAGGGGTACAGCTCGCCGGCTGCGCCGTCGGCGGGCCTGTGGCCCTCGATTCGCCAGCAGGCTGGCTCCTACAGTGGGCAGTCCTTGAGTGTTGCCCACCGAACGGAGGGGTACATCTCGCCGGCTGCGCCGTCGGCGGGCCTGCGGCCCTCGATTCGCCAGCAGGCTGGCTCCTACAGCCCTCGATTCGCCAGCAGGCTGGCTCCTACAGTGGGCAGTGTTGCCCGTTGAGCGGAGCTCAACATCCCGCCGGCTGCGCCGTCGGCGGGCCTGTGGCCCTCGATTCGCCAGCAGGCTGGCTCCTACAGTGGGCAGTGTTGCCCGGTGAGCGGGGCGCTCAACATCTCGACGGCTGCGCCGTCGGCGGGCCTGTGGCCCTCGATTCGCCAGCAGGCTGGCTCCTACAGCCCTCGATTCGCCAGCAGGCTGGCTACTACAGTGGCAGTGTAGCCCGTTGAGCGGGGCGCTCAACATCTCGCCGGCTGCGCCGTCGGCGGGCCTGTGGCCCTCGATTCGCCAGCAGGCTGGCTCCTACAGTGGGCAGTCCTTGAGTGTTGCCCGTTGTGCGGAGCTCAACATCTCGCCGGCTGCGCCGTCGGCGGGCCTGTGGCCCTCGATTCGCCAGCAGGCTGGCTCTACAGCCCTCGATTCGCCAGCAGGTTGGCTCCTACAGTGGGCAAAGGGCGTCCGACCACATCAGTCAGACCCCGGGCTTGTGATTCGACATGCCATGAAGCACGCCGTCGCGGCCGCCGGCGCGATGTGGGTGTGGTGCGTAGATCGTTCGGTCAGGCGCGCCGGGACCGCGCTACTGCTTTCGGTGGTCCGGAACTCGGTTGCGGAGAGATTGCGTTGGTGCCCCGGGCCCTCTTTATGGTGCCCTGCTTGAAAGCTTTTCCTTTGTGTCCTTTGTGTCCTTTGTGTTGAAACGCTTTTGCTTTTGCTCGTGCTCGCGCTCTTGGCTCGTGCTTGCGCCGGCATTGGCGCGCCTCGCCGACGTAAGCGCCCTACTCCACCCACCCCGCCAACCCCGCCACCAACAACTCCGCCGTCCCCAACACCTCCACCCGCTCCAGCAACGCGCTTCCAGCCAACCGAAACGGCGGGATGCTGTCGCAGACGAACAAGCGGTCGATCTGCGGCAGCAGTACTTCGGCTGACGGCGGTACGAACAAGCCGTGGCTGGCGCAGGCAATGATCTGGGCTGCGCCGTCGCGGCGGCAGGCGCTGGCGGCTCGGGCCAGCGTGCTGCCGGTGTTGATGAGATCATCGATCAGCACAACGACGCGGCCTTCGACCGGGTCGCCCATCAGCAGCTCGCCGCTCAAGCCCGCGTCCAGGCGCAGCTTTTCCATGATCGCCCTGCCCGGCTCGGTGCCGGTGTGGAGCGCCAGTTCGCGCCGGAAGGCTTCGCTGCGCTTGATGCCGCCGATGTCGGGCGAGACGACCGTGACCTCCTGCGACCCGGTCAGCGCCGCGATGCGGGTGGCGAACAGCGCATCGGTGCCGACGTTGCGGACCGGGATGCGGAAGGCGTTCTCCAGCGCGCTGACATTGTGGACGTCGACGGTCAGCAATCGGTCGACGCCGAGTGCTTCGAGCAGCTCGGCCACATGCCGGGACGGGATCGGATCGCCGTCTTCGCCGCGCCGGTCCTTGCGCGAATAGCACAGGTAGGGCGCGACCAGGATCACCCGCGCCGCGCCGGCGGCCTTCAGACCGGCGATGAAGAAGGCCAGCCGGAGCAGCTTCGCATCGGTCGATCGGCCGGCTTCGGCGTACAGCGATTCGACCACCAGGCAGATCTGGCCAGCCACTGGCGCGCAGGCGCTGAGCTTGCGTTCGCCATCTTCGTAGACCCGCTCGCGCCATTCGGCGAGCGACAGCCGCAGGCGATCGGCCAGCGCCTGGCCGTGGTGGGCATCGAGGGCAAACAGCAGCGGCATGTCAGTCGTCCAGGCCAAAGAATGCGCGTATCCGCGCGCCGAGTGCGTCCGGATGGCGCGCGCTGCTCGATTTGGCCACCGACTGGATGGCCACGTCCAGCTGTCCCTGGCGCGCGCTGATGACGGCCGAGATCTCGCTCGCGATTTCCGGTCGGGCGCGCAGTACCGACACCAGCGCGGCCTTCCCGAGCCG
>JBGTIE010000476.1:0-21831 GCA_041745855.1 Lysobacterales bacterium
GGCACCCAAGGCCCCGCCGTCACCGCCGTCACCGCCGGCGCCACCGACGCCACCGGCGCCACCGGCACCGCCAATCGATGCCGGGGATATCGTCTAGGCGCGCAGGCCGGTGAGACCGATCGGCGCGATGTTCGGGCGAGAGCGCGAGTTACTTTCCGATCGGGCTCGGCGGTCGTTGGAGTGCGGCGCTCTGCGCCGCTTTGGATGCTTTTCGTGAACGCTGCCGAGCGTTTCGTTGCACCGATGCAAGCGAGCCTGGCGGACGGGCACCGAGCCTTGCCGCAACTCGCCACATCAAGGCTGAGCCTGCCAGGAGCATCCAAAGCGATGCGGAGCATCGCACTCCAAAGGGTGCTGCGCACCCAGGGCGCGGAACATGGCTGACTGGCAACCGGAGCCTGCGACCGGGAACCCCGAGTTGTACTCGGGCGGGTTGCCTCGGGGTATCACCTGGCTTCGTTGCCCGAGTACAACTCGGGGTTCGGTAAGAGGCGCGACCTTGGAGTGCGGCGCTCTGGTTGCTCTTACTACCCTAAAACATAAAACCTAAAACCCAAAACATCTCCGTATTTCAACGAATCAGCTCATAAATCTCGACTCGCCCCGGCTTCGCATCCAGAATCATCCGTAGCCGTCCGTCGGCCAGGGTATCCAGCACTCCGACGCTGTCGCGTTCGCGGTCCTGATCGTCGCTGTCGTCGTTCAGCCCACTGTAGTCGGGTACCGGATCATCGTTGTAGTGGCTGCTGCCGACGAAGACCCAGTGACCTTCACCAGCGGCGTGCAACCAGCCGGTCCGGCGCTGCGAGCCAGTCGACTTGCGAAAACGCAGGCTGCCGTCTAGCTGTTCGATATGGCAGCGGAAATACGGATAGCTGAACAAGTCGGATTCTCCCAGCTGGATCGAGCGGCAGCGCCAGTCGCCAAGCAATCGGTCGGTAGGCCGGGTAATCGCTCGGGCGTCGAGCAGGGCCGCTATGCCGACGACTTCCTCATGGCCGTAGCCTTCCGGCCCGATCGAGTCCAGAGTCGACCGCGCGGTCGCGTCGGCCTGCTGGATCGAATGGCGATCATCCGGATGGAGCCGATCTTCCCAGTCTGCCGCCAGCGCTGCTGGACCGACCAGCACGGCCAGCAGCAGTGTGGCGGTGCACAAGCAGCGTCGCATGCCCCGCGGCCGCGATGCATCACCCCTGCGCGGCGAGCCATTCATCATCGGAACCCTCATTGACGCCTTCGAACAGGAAGGTGGACAGATAGCGTTCGCCGGTGTCCGGCAGCATCGCCAGGATGACGCTGTCGCGATCCGCGTCCGCCGCCACCTTCAACGCGGCCGCAAAGGTACCGCCAGCGCTGATACCGCAGAAGATGCCTTCCTTCGTCGCCAGGGCACGGGCGCAATCGCGCGATTCCTCGTCAGTCACTGGGATGTTGCGGTGATAGACGTTGCGATCAAGCACCTTGGGCACGAAATCCGGCGTCCAGCCCTGGATCTTGTGCGGTGCCCAGGCGTTGCCGGCAAGCAGCGCGGCGCCGACCGGTTCGGTGGTGACGATCTCCACCTCCGGCCGTGCCAGCCGCAGCATCTGGCCGACACCGGTCAGGGTGCCGCCGGTGCCCCAACCGGTGACGAAACAGTCCAGACGCCGGCCGGCAAAGTCGCGCAGGATCTCGGCCGCGGTGGTGCTGCGGTGATAGGCAGGATTGGCTTCGTTCTCGAACTGGCGGGCGAGAAACCAGCCATGCCTGGCGGCCAGTTCCTCGGCCACGCGGACCATGCCGCTGCCACGTTCAGCGGCCGGGGTCAGGATCACCTTCGCTCCCAGCGCACGCATCAGCTTGCGCCGCTCGATCGAGAAGGTCTCGACCATTACCGCGACCAGCGGATGACCGAGCGCAGCGCAGACCATCGCCAGCGCGATACCGGTGTTGCCGCTGGTCGCCTCGACCACGGTCTGACCCGGCTTGTGCTCACCGCGGTCCAGCGCGTCCTTGATGATCGCAAAGGCAAGGCGATCTTTCACCGAAGACATCGGATTGAAGGCCTCGACCTTGACGTACATGGTCACGCCCTTGGGCGCGAGCCGGTTGATGCGGATGATCGGCGTGTTGCCGATGGTGCCTAGGATCGAGTCGTGGATCATTGCGAGGAACTCCGGGTGGGGCGGCTGGGGAAAGGGTATATCGAAAGCAGGGCCCAGGGATCAGGGCCCAGGGCCCAGAAGAGCGCCTTTGGTCGTCAGCGGGAACTTCCGAAGTCACGTTCTGGCCTTTTTCTGGGCCCTGTGCCCTGTGCCCTGTGCCCTGCTCTATTGCGACAAACCCCCGATTGGGCGACGATGTTTGCTTCAGCGCGGGGATGGGTGCGGTCATGCTGACAGGCTTGAGAGACTGGCTGCTGCGATTGTTGGGGCGAGGGGAGCCCGAACCAGATATCTGGCTGTTCCAGATTCGTGGTCAGCGGGGCGAGATCGGGGCGATCAATGACGCGCTCGAACGGGCCGCGGCGGCCGGCGATGTGCCGGAGCCGCCGATGCGGGCCATGCAGGTGGCGCTGGACGAGTTGTTGACCAACTCGATTACCCACGGTGCCGCCAGCGACGGTAACCCGGTCCGGGTCCAGCTGGTGCTGGCGCGAAACTACCTGCGCGCGGTCATCACCCACGCCGACAGCATGTTCGACCCGACCCAGACCGCCACGCCGGACACCGAGGCCAGCCTGCAGGAACGCGACATCGGCGGCCTGGGCATTCATCTGGTGCGCAACATGATGGACGAGTTCGAGCATCGCTACGATAACGGCTGCAACGTGGTGACTATCGGGAAGCGGTTCTAGCTTTGGAAACAGGGCTGAGGGGCCAGAAGAGCAGGGCCAGGGCACAGGGCTCAGGGCCCAGAAGAGCCGCGGTCTTGCGCGTAGGATGTCGGTGAGCTCCGCGAACCGCATCAAGAGCAGTTCCAGTAGGCAGTTCCTGTGGCCAGTGGAGAGCGACCTCGAAGCCTCGTCATTGCGAAGGAGCCCAAGCGACTGCGGCAATCCAGCGGCTCTTTCGCCGTGACGCAAGTTTTCGCCGTGCGCGTTGGCACGCGAAAGCGCTGTCAGGCCAGCGCACTCCAAAAGTGACGCGGGCGGCCCCATTTTGGAGTGCGGCGAACTGGCGCCGCTTTGCTTTTGGGTCGGAACCCGAGGAGCCGCACCTGACCCGACCAGGCACCGGACGTGACCCGAAACATCGTCATTGCGAGCCCCACGCTGCTTGCTTGATCTCCATTCAATGACGTGCACTCGTTCGGCGTGGGCCGCGGCAATCCAGTGCTTCTTGTTCGGAGTAGCAAACGCGATTGCCGCAGTCGCGTGGGCTCCGTCGCAATGACGAGGGTTCATGGACGATCTCGCCGGGCCTAACTCCACCCCGCCATAAACACCGCCGCCAGTCGCTCCAGACCGGCACGGTCTTCCTCGTCGAAGCGGTTCGGCAGCGGGCTGTCGATGTCCAGCACGCCGATCAGCGTGTCGTCGTGGATCAGCGGGATCACCACTTCCGATCGGGATGCCGCATCGCAGGCGATATGGCCGGGGAATGCGTGGACGTCGGCGACCAGCTGGGTCTGGCGGGTCTGCGCGGCGGTGCCGCAGACGCCCTTGCCGAGCGGAATGCGCACGCAGGCCGGCTTGCCCTGGAACGGGCCGACGACCAGCTCACTGCCGTCATGAAAGTAGAAGCCGGCCCAGTTCAGGTCGGCCAGGCCGTGGAACAGGAGCGCGCTGAAGTTGGCCGCGCGGGCAATTCGGTCCGGCTCGCCGGCGAGCAGCGCTTCGGCCTGCTCGGCCAGCACCGCATACTGTTGCGCTTTCGGCAGGTCGGTGGTGGGTGTGGTGGAGAAATCAAACATGCGTAAAGGGCGCCCAGTCAGACAAACTATGGATGGTCAACCACAGACCGGCTCGCGTCCAGTCGGATTGCGTCCACCGATCCCGGGTCGAGCAGGCGCGCGCGGCGTCTTCGTCACCGGCACCGATACCGGTATCGGCAAGACCCACGCCAGCGCCACCGTGATCCACGCTCTGCGTAAGCAGGGATTGCGCGTGGCCGGGATGAAGCCGATCGCCAGTGGCTGCGTGGACGGCGTCGCTGAAGATGCAGTCCTGCTGGCGGCGGCCAGCGGCATGGAGCTGCCAACGCGCTGGGTCAACCCGATCCGTTTCGACCCGCCGATCGCACCACACATCGCCGCCGCCCAAACCGGCCGACCGATCCGGCTGGCACCATGTCTGCAGGCCTGGCAGAAGCTGACCGAGCGGGCCGATGTGGTCGTGGTCGAAGGCGTCGGCGGCTGGTGCGTGCCGCTGGGGCCGCGGTTGATGCTGGCGGATCTGCCAAAGCGATTGCAACTGCCAGTGATCCTCGTTGTCGGCCTGCGCCTTGGCTGCATCAACCACGCACTGCTGAGCGCCGCCGCCATCCGCGCCGATGGCTGCCAGCTGATCGGCTGGATCGGCAATCAGATCGATCCGGAGATGGCGGTCCAGGCCGAGAACATCGCAGCCCTCGACCAGCGCCTGGGCACGCCACTGCTGGGCCTGCTGCCCTGGCAGCCCGAACCCGACCCCCGCGCCGCCGCTGCGAAACTGTCGGTGGAAGGGCTGTTGGCTGGGATGCGCTAGCGCGCAGATCCAACCCGAAAGCCGAAGCAAAGCAAAGCAAAGCAAAGCAAAGCAAAGCAATTAACCGCAGATGACGCAGATGACGCAGATAGAGCAAAGAGCGGGAGCGGAGCAGCTGGGACTACCCGCCCCGCCAAGTGCCTCTCATCAAGCACAGGGCTGAGGGCTGAGCGCTGAGGGGTCAGGAAAAGCAGGCATCTTCAAAGCTGTCAGTGTTTGATGCGCAAATAGGCGCCCGGCTACTGGCTACTTGCCGCGCTCTGGGTGCGCAGCACCCTTTGGAGTGCGATGCTCCGCATCGCTTTGGATGCTTCTGGCCGGCCATGCGGCGGGGTAGTGGTTGCCGCAGAGTTGGGTCGGACGCGGTTGCTTCGCAGCCATTCGGCAACCTACAAGCCAGGCCGGGATTGCGAAAAGCATCCAAAGCGGCGCGGCGACCAAACGGCGCCAACAGCTGGCCGCTTTCGTTGCTAGCCGATGCCTTACTCACCGCAACCTGGCCCCCGCTCCGGCCGTTGCCGCGTGCCGTAAACCCCGCTGGTGAAGGTCCAGCCGACCTGAGGCTGGTCCGGATCGTTCGCCTCGCATGCACCGTAGTCATC
Organism: Lysobacterales bacterium; assembly: GCA_041745855.1. GTDB lineage: Bacteria > Pseudomonadota > Gammaproteobacteria > Xanthomonadales > SZUA-5 > JAWLAT01. The sequence continues at coordinate 5,269 of JBGTIE010000476.1, forward strand.
CCACAAGGCCATCGGCTGGGCGCCGGCCTCGGTGATCTCGATCCGCTCGTAGTAGCGACCCACGCCTTCGGCCCGTAGCTGCATACCGGCGGCCAGTTGTTCGGCACCGTCACCGTCGAGTCGGAGCACGCGCTGGCAGCGGTGTGGCTCGTCAATCAGCGGACCGGCGTCGAACACGTTCAGGCGCATTTCCTCGTGCCGCAATTGCGCGTCCGCCGCGGCAGGCAGCCCGATGGGCAGGGGCTCGGACGCGCGGGAATCGATCGCGCCGGTGGGCGTGACGGACGGTTTTGGGCGAACCCGACGATAGTGGCGGCTGCTGGCGACGCCATCGCTGTTGTCGCCGATGGCGTCCAGATTCAGATCCGACACAAATCGCAGCATCTGATCGACAGGCACCAGATAGTGCTCGCCGCGCCAACCCACTTCGCGCAGGACCGTATCGAAGCGTGGGCCGCGCTCGGCCTGGGGCTGATCGGGATGCAGCTCGATCTCGCCGTCAGGGCCTCGGCTCATGGTCCCGGCGGTGACCGGGAAACGACCGAAGCAGCCACCCTGACTGGCAACAAAGCCGGAATGCGCCAGCTGCAGCACCTCACCGAATCGACCGATGTACTCACCCGCCCAAGGATTGTCCGCATCGTGGCCGGCGGCCAGCTCCGCCTCGATCCTCTCCTGCCGCCAGGCGATCCAGACCGGCGTCCGATCCGTAGTCTGCAACAGGCTGGCCTCGCCGGCAGCGACGTCTTCCCCAGCGGTCGGCAGCACAGGCTGCCCGGCAGTCAGAAACAGTGGCAGCAACGCCACACCCGTCAGCTTCAACATCGCGCTTCCCCGGCAGTCTGGACCCGACTACCGTCGCGCGCGACTACCGATCAGGCAATAGCACGGCGCCGGGGCCGACAGCTGGGGTTCATGCGCGGGGTGGCTAGCTCGATCGGCGTTGATCGAAGTTCAAAGAAAAGAGCAGTGTCACGCGGAGCCGCGGAGGACGCGGAGGTGGAGCAGAAGCAGTAACCGGTGAGAAGGCAAAAGCCAGTTCCTGGCTCTTGCTCCTGCTCCGCGTCCTCCGCGCCTCCGCGTGCGAATGCTCTTGTTCCCTCTTCTCCCACCCGATCGATTGAGCGCCGGCCCGTCGGAGAAAACCACGACTACTCTTTCGTAATGGGCTCAACACGAACTACACCGTCCAAGTCAATGATCCCGACAGTGCTCATGGCATACCCAAGTAAAACCACACCCGGATCATGCGCGTTGAAGCGACCGTGCACGCACGCATAGTCAGCGTGGCGCAACTCGGCGATCACTTCCGGATTTCCCACGATGTCCAGAATATGACTCGATGCCCCTGTGGCGGGTGAGTCCACCCGCCCACAAACGCCTATCCTGGCGATGTTCGGAAACGACGCTTCCATCGCTTCGACGCAGCCACATAGTTCCAGTAATGCCCCATCGTACTGTTTCGGATCTTCCAGCAGGGTCGCCACGTCGATGGCGTCTTGCCTGGTTGGGTTCGTGGTGCACGCGGTGACGGCGGCGAGTATCGCGATGAAGGCCAAGTTGCTCATAGGAGGGGTCATTTCCTAACCATCAGCAAGCGGTGATCTCGAAGAACATCAAGCCAGACCCTCGCGGGAAATTTGCTTGAGATCACCCTCCAGATCGAGCCCGCCGCAAAGGGAAGCCAGTTCTGCGAATGCCGCTCCTACTCGCGCCGCCTGCACGCCATCACCGACACGCGCCGGAACGATGCGTGCAATCGGCATACCACGCCGGGTGACCGTAATCTCCTGGCCCGCCTCGACCAGCTTGAGCAACTCGGAGAAGCGCCTCTTGACTTGGTTCTCTGGGATCGACTTGATCACTGGCAATCCTCAGCACTGGTGATGCGGTTAGCGGAGCTCACCGACATCCTACGCTCACTGCCGCGACTCTTCTGGGCCCTGTGCCCTGTGCCCTGGGCCCTCGCTCTCAAACCCCCACCGGATTCGCCTTCTCCGCATCGATCTCGAACAACTTCACCGCCTTCGCCAGATCCTTCGCGGTCAGCTGGCCTTCGGCGACCAGGGCGCTTATCGCGGCGTGGGCGATGTAGTTGCGGTCGACTTCGAAGAAGCTGCGCAGTGCCGCGCGGGTGTCGGAACGGCCGAAGCCGTCGGTGCCGAGCACGGTGTAGTGCACGCCGCTGGGCAGGAAGGGGCGGATCTGGTCGGCGTGGACGCGGACGTAGTCGGTCGCCGCGATGATCGGTCCGTCGCGGCCTTCCAGGCACTCGGTTACATAGGACTTGCGCGCGGTCTTGATCGGGTTGAGCCGATTGGCGCGTTCGGTTTCGTAGCCATCGCGCCGCAGCTGGGTGAAGCTGGGGCAGGACCAGATGTCGGACGCCACATCGAAGTGCTCGGCCAGCAAATCCGCCGCCGCCATCACCTCCCGCAGAATCGTCCCCGACCCCAACAACTGCACCCGCAGCCCGCTCTTGCTCTTCTGGGCCCTGGGCCCTGAGCCCTGGGCCCTGCTCTTGTCGCTCTTCTGACCCCTCAGCCCTGACCCCTCACCCCTGCTCTCCAGCAGGTACATCCCCTTGATAACCCCCTCCGCCGCGCCCTCAGGCATGCCCGGGTGGGGGTAGTTCTCGTTCATCAGGGTGATGTAGTAGTAGACGTCTTCCTGCTCGGTGAGCATCCGGCGCAGGCCGTCCTGGATGATCACGGCCACCTCAAACGCGAAGCTCGGGTCGTAGCTCAGGCAGTTAGGGATCGCGCCGGAGAGCAGATGTGAATGGCCGTCCTCGTGCTGCAGGCCCTCGCCGTTGAGGGTGGTGCGGCCTGCCGTCGCGCCAAGCAAAAAGCCGCGGGCCCGCATGTCGCCGGCGAGCCAGGCCAGATCACCGACTCGCTGCATGCCGAACATCGAGTAGAAAATGAAGAACGGCATCATCGGCTGGTTGTTGGTGCTGTAGCTGGTCGCGGCGGCGAGCCAGCTGGAGAAGGCGCCGGCCTCGGTGATGCCTTCCTGCAGCACCTGGCCGGCCTGGTCCTCGCGGTAGTACATCAGCTGGTCGCGATCCATCGGCTTGTACTTCTGGCCGAAGGGCGCATAGATGCCGATCTGGCGGAACAAGCCTTCCATGCCGAAGGTGCGCGCCTCGTCGGCGACGATCGGCACCACGTGCGGGCCGACCTTCTTGTCACGCAGGATCGTGTTGAGTACCTGCACGAAGGCCATCGTGGTGCTGATCTCACGTTCGCCGCTGGGTTGCAGCAAACGGTCGAAGACCTTCAGCTCCGGCGTCGGCAGTGACAGGTCCGACTTGCGCCGGCGCTGCGGCAGCGAGCCGCCGAGCTTCTCGCGCCGGCTCTTGAGGTATTTCACCTCGGGCGAGTCCGGCCCCGGATGATAGAACGGTACCTTCTCGATTTCATCGTCAGGAATCGGGATGTTGAAGCGGTCGCGGAAGGCGCGCACCGCATCGTTGTCCATCTTTTTCTGCTGATGGGTGGTGTTTTGGCTCTCGCCAGCGCCGCCCATGCCATATCCCTTGACCGTCTTGGCCAGGATCACCGTCGGCTGGCCCTTGTGGCGCATTGCCGCAGCGTAAGCGGTATGCACCTTGTGCGGATCGTGGCCGCCGCGGTTCAGGCGCCAGATGTCCTCGTCGGACATGTTGGCCACCAGCGCCTTGGTCTCCGGGTACTTGCCGAAGAAGTGCTCGCGCGTGTAGGCGCCGCCGAAGGCTTTGAAATTCTGGTATTCGCCGTCGACCGTCTCCATCATCAGCTTGCGCAACATGCCGGACTTGTCGCGCGCCAAAAGCGCGTCCCAGTAGCTGCCCCAGACCACCTTGATGACGTTCCAGCCGGCGCCGCGAAAGCTCCCTTCGAGTTCCTGGATGATCTTGCCGTTGCCGCGCACGGGGCCGTCCAGCCGCTGCAGATTGCAGTTGATGACGAAGACCAGATTGTCCAACTGCTCACGCCCGCCGAGCGAGATCGCACCGAGCGACTCGGGCTCGTCGCATTCGCCGTCGCCCATGAAGCACCAGACCTTGCGATCGGTGTCGGGCATCAGCTTGCGGTGTTCCAGATACTTCCAGAAGCGCGCCTGGTAGATCGCGGTGATCGGGCCCAGGCCCATCGAGACGGTCGGGGTCTGCCAGAAATCGGGCATCAGCCAGGGATGCGGGTAACTTGAAATGCCCTTGCCGCCAACCTCGCGCCGGTAGTGGTCGATCTGCTCTTCGCTCAGCCGGCCTTCGAGGAAAGCGCGGGCATAGATGCCTGGCGAGGAATGACCCTGCACGTAGAGCAGATCGCCGGGATGCTGCTCGTGCGGGGCGCGCCAGAAGTGGTTGAAGCCGACGTCGTAAAGCGTGGCCGAGGAGGCGAAGCTGGCGATATGACCGCCCACCTCGCCGGGCCGGCGATTTGCTCGCACGACCATCGCCATCGCGTTCCAGCGGATGATTGAGCGGATCCGCCATTCCATCGCCGGATCGCCGTCGCCGCGCTCCTCCAGATGGGGCGCGATCGTGTTGATGTACTCGGTGGTCGGCTGGAACGGCAGGAAGGCCCCGGCGCGGCGGGTGACCTCGACCATCCGCTCGAGCAGGTAATGGGCGCGGTCTGGTCCATCGGCACCGATGACCGCCTCGAGTGCCTCGACCCATTCTTTGGTTTCGGTCGGATCGAGATCCGAATCGAGGTTCTCGTTCAAATCGTTCATGCCCAGCCTCCCGACAGGTTTCGCTTCCCGCCTGGCGGCGGGTCTGAAGGCTGCAAGTCTAGCCCGGATGGTTGATCAAGGTTTCAGGGAATCCGGTTTTGCGCATGGAGCAGGGCGAACAAAGGTGCGGCAAAGCCGAATCGGCCGGTTGCGAGGCGTTGAGCAGATTGCGTGCCGGTGTCCGGAAGCAGGAGAAGCAGAACGCAGAACGCAGAACGATCATGGAGCATCACGAGCCTATTGCAGGTAATTCTCACAGCGAAATCCGGTAAGGACTGGAAGGACCGATTCCCCCCTTCGCGCTTCCCGAAATTGGGACATCGGCGCCATTTCCGGTCAGTGGAGAGTCGCGATGCGCCAACACCAGACTTGCGTGTTCCTGTGCAGCCTGTTCCTGTCGCTGTCTACGCCATCGCTGGCCGGGACGCTGACTCAGTCGCCGGATCCCGCCGATGCCATCGCCGGCGGCAATATTGACTTGTTCTACAGCTTTACCGGCGACGGATTGAACCGGTCGATCAGCTACGAGCTGAGCTACAACGCAGCCGTCTACTCCCAGGTGTTCGGCGACAACTTCGGCAACCCGTTCGTCTTCTGCACGGTGGATGCAGTCAACCAAAGTATGCGCGTCACCTGGAACAGCCTGTTCCTGCCGCTTCCGCAGGAACCCTCGACGATTTGCCGTTTCTCGATGGGCGTGCGCCCGAACGCACCGGTCGGAAATCACGACTTTGCGGTGGCGGTCCTCGGTTGCACCAATGCGAATGGCACGTCCGGAACCTGCAACACAAGCGGCAACTTCCGCGTCAACGTCCAGTTGCCGGCCATCGACCCAACGCTGAGCTACACCCCCGAACCAGGCAACACCGTCAACCTGAGCAGCGGCACCGTGGGCGAGCAGGCGACGGCCAGCATCGGCATCACGCCGAGCGGTCAGCAAGGGGCGGGTTTCCGGCGCGTTCACAGCTGTCAGATCAGCGGCAGTGGTGCGGCTGTATTCGGCGCCCCGGTGCTCAATCCGACGAACGGCGTTTTCACGACCAGCAGTGGCAGCGTTGGCCTGAGCTGCACCCGCCAGGCCAGCGTCCGCAACGCGACCTTGCAATGCAGTGAATCGACCTCGGCGATCGTCAAACCGGTTACGGTGCAGCGCAGCTGGCCGCTGGTTTGTCCGGCGGGGAGTCCGGGGAATCCGCCCGCGCTGGTCTACGAGCCAACCCCGGGCTCGACGGCGGGCAACGCGCCGACACTCAGCTTCGGCGGCGTGCCAGACAGCGTAGCGCAGTTGGTGATTCCGGTCAGCGCGGACGGTGGCTCTGGCAACGGCGCGGCGAACAGCACGACACTCGGTGGCTGCAGCGTCTCGGAGAGTTTCAGTCCACCGGTAATGTCCTGTCAGCCCGCGGGAACACCGCTGAACTTCGTCCCTGGTGGGCCCGATCCGGGCGACATCGTTTGCAGCTGTCAGGTCCAGGCCAGCGGAGCGCGCAACGGCGTATTGAGTTGCAGCGAGACCCGCGGCCTGGCGGCGCCCGTCAGTCGGGTGTGGAATCTGAGCTGCGGTCCGGTCAGCCCACCTACGCTGAACTACATTCCCGCGCCTGCTGCGAGCGCGGTCGGCGCGCCGCTGGTCGAAACGACCGGCCCGCAGGGAGCCTTGCTGCAGATAAGCATCGGCGTATCCGGCAGCGGAGGCTTTGGCAGCGGTGATCCGGCCACCACCAGTCTGGGCGCCTGTCTGGTCTCGCCGGACAGCGGCGCCAGTGGTGTGTTCAACTGCGCGCCGACCTCGCCACCCTTGCATTTCCTGCCGGACGGGCCGGATCCTGGCGATATCCAGTGCACCTGTCAGGCGTCCAGTGGCGGACGTTATGAAGCCGGCCTGCGATGCAGCGAACTGGCGCCGATCAGCGGCGGAACTCTTCAATTCCGCCACTGGCGGCTGGGTTGCTCAGTGGACGCAAGTGCACCGGTGGTCCAGCTCAGCGGCCCGACCAGTGTCATCGCCGGAGCCAGCTTCAACCTGAGCTGGTCGGCCAGCGGCACGGCGGGTGCGGCACCCTGCACACACAGCGGAGGCGCCGGCACCGACTGGGCCCAGCTCGGACCGTCCCCGGCCAACGGCAGCGTACAGCTGACCGCCCCAGCGAGTGCGCAGAATCTTGCTTTCACGCTCAGCTGCAGCAACGGTGCGTTGATCGGCAGTGCGCTGACATCGGTGCAGGTGATCGTCGTAGAACCGCCAGCGGTGTCGCTGAGTGCGACGCCGGCCACGCTCGAGCCGAGCGGGACAACCACCCTGCAGTGGAGTGCCAGCGGCACCAGCGGCGTCGCGCCGTGTACGCCGGGAAGTGGCTCGGGAACACTGTGGAGCAACCTCGGATCGCTGCCTGCAAACGGCTCGCAGCAGTTGACGATGCCGGCCGAGCCCGGCATCTATCCATTCACACTGAGCTGCAGCGGTGCGGGCGGCGCTACCCTCGTCGGCACCAGTGTGCAGGTCATCAACCCGGCCGGCGGGCCCTTCCAGATGACTGTCGAGCCGACTGAGGCCGGTCCCGGTGCGGCGATCCGACTGCGCTGGAACAGCACCATGCCGGCCCTGATCAAGGGCGCGCCCTGCCTGCCCAGCGACGGCGCCGGCACGATCTGGCCGCTGCTGGGACCGCGCCCTGAAGCGGGCAGCTTCACCTTCGCCGGGCCAATCGAGCCGGGCACGGTCCGCTTCCTCCTGACCTGCGGTGATCGCGTCGCTCAGGCCCAACTGCAAGTAACCGCGCCGCCGGCGGATCAACTGCCACCAGCCATCGCCCAAAGCACCAATCCGGCCGGCATGACCGGCGACGGCAGCAGCCGACAGCCGGCGCTCAGCAACGATGGTGCCTGGCTGGCCTTCCTGTCCGATGCCGCTGATCTGGCTCCGGCAAGCACCGCGAAGGGTGATAGGCCCGACCGCGTCCTGTTGCGCGATCGCCGCAGCGGTGAGATCGTGGTGGCCAGCGTCGATGCCCACGGTGACGCTCTGGCCGGCCCGAGCTTCGACCCGGCGATCAGCGGTGACGCCAGTCGCGTGGCCTTCGTCGATGGCGACGGTCAGGTCCAGATCTATGATCGGGGCCTGGGTCGCACCCGCGGCAGCGTCAGCAGCACGCCTGGCGGCGCCCCCGGCAATGGCGTCAGCGCCAATCCGGCACTGGCCGACAGCGGTCTGGTCGTCGCCTTCGAATCCACTGCGGACGACCTCGGGCTGGCCGATGGCAACGGCAACCTGAGCGACATCTATGTTCGTGATCTGGTCAATGGCGATCTCGCTCTGGTCAGCCGGGCCGCCGACGGCGATCCGCTGGATGGGTCCTCGCGTGCCCCCTCGCTGTCGGGCGACGCCCGCATCGTCGCCTTCGAGTCCACCGCCACCAACCTGCCCGGCGCGCTGCCGCTCCTGAAGAACACAGGCCACAGTCAGGTCTGCACCGCGCTGCGGCCGGGCAACGGACTGGGTCGGACCCGTGGTTGTGCCTCGATCGATCCCGTATCGGGGAGTTTCGGCAATGGCGCCAGTCGCAACCTGGTGCTCAGTGCCGATGGCCGCCTTGGTGCCTTCGAGTCCTTAGCGAGCAACCTGATCGTCGATGACAGCAACGAGGTCAGCGACATTTACTGGGTCGAGTTCGACGATGATGGTCGGGTGCTGGGCGTGGTCAGGGTCAGCATCAGCAGTACCGGAGCGCAGTCCAATGGTCCCAGCCGCAGGCCTGCGATCTCTGCCGACGGGCGCTATGTGGTCTTCGAGTCCGAGGCCAGCAATCTGGTAGCCAACGACGACAATGGGCTACCCGATGTCTTTCTGAAGGACGTGCGGAGTGGCGCGATCTTCCGCCTCGGTACCAGCGCGGACGTACTGGAAACCGATGGCGCAAGTCTGCAGCCGACCCTGTCTGCAGATGGCCGGGTGCTGGCCTTCACCAGCCTGGCCGCAAACCTTGGGCCGACCGATGCCAATGATCTGGCCGATGTATATGCTCAATTCAATCCGTTGGCGGGGATCGACGAGCCCAGCCTGAGCCGGGTACCGCTGCCGACGCCCGTTCCGCCCAATCCGAACTGCCCGGCGGGCTACTTCATTGCCAGTATCAGTGATGGTCCGGGCGAGGGACTGCACAGCGGCATCTTCGGGCTGGAGTTGCTGCTCGACCAGCCGGGCACGCGGGAACTTGCGGGCGGGCTCAACTTCGGCGGGCTCGTCGATGTCTCCCAGGTCGGCTTCGCGGGAATCAACATTGCAAATGCACAGGGTGAGAATCAGCGCCTGAACATCAAACTCAGCGGGAATCCGGCCGCTGACGCGGCGGCCAGTCTAGCGGTCCGGGTCACGATCAACCGACGCACCGTGAGCACAATCCAGCAGGCCTTCCAGCAGGACACCGAGATCTCGCTCACCCAACCCTTCGTCACCAGCATCGAAGTGGCCCCGGGCTTCTACGAGGCTCTTGTCGCGGTACGGGGCTTTCCGCCAGAAGCGGCGCGCGGGGATCCGGAAGGGCAGTTCTTTTTCTCCCTGACCACCAGTTTCATCGATCGGCCCGGCGGAGGCTTCCAGGGCGGCGCGGTAGTAGGCGGCTATCACGCCGCGCACCCCTTCGGGGGCGTTTCCGGCTTCGCCGGTTTCTGCATCGCTTCCGCCCACAACAGTAGTTTGCAGGTGCTGTCGGCGCCCACCTACGGCAGCAGCGGGGCGCGCGACTTGCGGTTGCAGGTGCTCGACCTGGAGAGGCGGGTGATCTACAGCGTTCCCTGAGCTGGCCCTGGTCGACTGCCGAGCGCGCAGCAAGGGCCCCGCATCGGTACCGTAGCGGCGCCCTCGCGGGGGCTAGCCTGTTTCGTCAAGATCTGTAACGATTGAGCCTTGCTGGGGATCAGGTCATGCAAGCTAGGGATCTGTGCAGGGGACGGGAAACTGGTTGATCGATGCGCGCCGAAGGGTGGGCATCGGCATCGCCGTGGCCCATCGGGCCGGTGTAGCATTCGCAGCAATTTCCAGCTCTCCCGCGATGTCGCCCAGGGCGAGGTCCGAGTTTGAGTGCTCTTCCCGATCCGGCTCCACCCAGGAATCTGACCATGTTCGCGACCGTCCGCACGCTGCTCCGTAGTCTCGCCGTACTGACGTTGCTGGCTGCGCTGCCCGCGCTGGCGCAGGAGTATCGCTACAGCGTCTACATCGACACCGATTCGGACATCAACACCGGCTGCAGCGAGGCCTATCCGAACGCGCCGGGGCAGGTCGAAGGGGCCGAGTTCCGGGTCACCGCGGTGGTTGGCGGCAATCCGCCGATGGTGCAGCAGGTGTTGCAGTCGATCTGCAGCAATGGGGTGTTCGGCGGTGAGGTGCAGATCGGCGGCGGCTATCCGGTCGCACTCAACACGGGTATAGCCGGCTCGGACGGCATCGAAATGGCCGTCGCCGCGGGTCCGCTGGGTATTTCGGGGTCACGTACGCTGCGGCTGGAAGTGGGCGCGCGGACCGATCGCGGCAACGAGGACCTGCTGCGTACGCGCGATGGCTCGGCCGCGGGCGGTCCGATCCTGCTCGGTCTGCCGTTCCAGGTGCCCGGACTGGGCGTGATCGGCGGGCTTTTGCTAGCGCTGATCCTTGTCACGCTGGCCTGGCGCACCCGCAAGCAATGGCACCGCCGGGCGCTGCTGAGCGTGGGTCTGCTGCTGGGTGTTGGATCGAGCGTGGCGGGCACGATCCTGATCGCCGACGGCAATCTGTCTGACTGGAGCGGCATCGCGCCCCTGGCGACCGATCCGGCCGGTGATTCCACCAACAACGACAGCGCGGCGGATCTGCGCGCCTTCTTCGCCGGCCTGTCGGGCAATGAGGTGGTTTTCCGCGTCGATGTGACCGATGTGGAGAACCAGCCGCCAGTGGCCAGCCCGCAGAATGTCACGACGCTCGAAGACACCGCGGTGCAGATCACCTTGACCGCGACCGATCCCGATGGCGATCCGCTGACTTTCGCGATTGCCACTGGCCCGACCCTGGGCACGCTAGGTGCCATCACCCAGCTGACGCCGACCAGCGCGCAGCTGACCTACACCCCGAACCCGGACGCCAACGGCGCCGACAGCTTCACGTTCGTGGCCAACGACGGCCAGGTTGGTTCGGAACCGGCGTTGGTCGGCATCAGCATCACTCCGGTCAACGACGCGCCCAGCTTCACCGCCAGCAACCCGCCAACGGTCAACGAGGACGCCGGTCCTCAGTCAGTCACGAGTTGGGCAACTTTCATCCCCGGCCCGCCCAACGAGTCCGGTCAGAACGTGCTGGCCTACACGGTCAGCGCGGTGAGCAACGGCGCGTTGTTCGCCGTGGCGCCAAGCGTGGCCACCAATGGCACGCTCACATACACTCCGGCGCCCGACGCCAATGGCAGCAGCGAATTCACGGTCGTGGTGCAGGACGATGGCGGCACCGCCAATGGCGGGGTGGACACCAGCGCCCCGCAGACCTTCACGATCACGGTGAACCCGGTCAACGACGCGCCCAGCTTCGTAGTTGGCCCGAATCAGACCGTGCTCGAAGACGCCGGCCCCCAGATCGTCAATCCATGGGCGACCGCGATCAGCCCGGGTCCGCCCGATGAGGCCGGTCAGACGGTCATGTTCAACATCACCAACAACAGCAATCCGGCCATGTTCAGCGCCGGCCCGGCAGTGACCCCGACCGGTGCGCTGAGCTACACGCCAGCACCCGATGCGAACGGCACCGCGACGATCACGCTGGTCCTGATGGACAACGGTGGCACCGCCAACGGCGGCGTGGACACCAGCGCCCCGCAGACCTTCGTGATCAACGTCACCCCGGTCAACGATGCGCCCAGCTTCGTCGCCGGTCCCGACCAGCTTGTCAATGAGGACGCCGGTCCCCAGGTGGTCAATCCGTGGGCCACGGCGATCAATGACGGCGATCCGGAAGTCACCCAGGGCCTGACTTTCCTGGTCACCAACAACACCAACCCGACCCTGTTCGCGGCCGGCCCGTCGATCTCGCCGACCGGCGTGCTGAGCTACACCACCGCTATCGACGCCAATGGCGCGGCCACCATCACGATCGTGCTGATGGACGATGGCGGCACCGCCAACGGCGGCGTGGACACCAGCGCGCCGCAGACATTTACGATCACGGTCAACGCGGTCAACGACGCGCCCAGTTTCGTGGTCGGTCCGGATCAGACCGTGCTCGAAGACGCAGGTCCCCAGGTGGTCAATCCGTGGGCCACCGCGATCAGCTCTGGTCCGCCCGACGAGGCTGGCCAATTGGTCACCTTCAACGTCACCAACAACAGCAATCCGGCACTGTTCAGTGCCGGGCCGGCGGTGACTCCGACCGGTGCGCTGAGTTACACGCCCGCGCCTGACGCCAACGGCACCGCGACGATCACGCTGACCCTGATGGACGACGGCGGCACCGCCAACGGCGGCGTGGACACCAGCGCCGCGCAGACCTTCGTGATCAACGTCACCCCGGTCAACGATGCGCCCAGTTTCACCGCCGGGCCCGACCAGATCGTTGACGAGGACGCCGGTCCCCAGCTCATCTCGCCATGGGCGACCGCGATCAGCGCCGGCCCGCCCGATGAGTCCGGCCAGATTTTGACCTTCAACGTCAGCAACGACAACAACGCACTGTTCGCCGTCCAACCAGCGGTCAGCGCGACCGGTGTGCTCAGCTACACGACAGCGGCCAACGCCAATGGTGTAGCCAATGTCACATTGAATCTGATGGACGATGGCGGCACCGCCAATGGCGGCGTGGACACCAGTCCCAACCAGTTCTTCACGATCACCGTCAACGCGGTCAATGACCCGCCGGTCAACGCCGTGCCCGGCGCGCAGAGCGTGAATGAGGACGGTCTGCTTGCCTTCACCGGCCCGGCCTTGATCAGCGTGGCCGACATCGACATTGCTGCCGGCAATCTGACGGTGGATCTGAGCGTCAACGACGGCACGCTGGATGTCACGGCGTCCGGTGCGGCTGTGGTCAGCAACAACGGCACCGCTGCGGTGCAGATCCAGGGCACACTGGCCGACGTCAATGGCACGCTCGCGAGCCTGGGTTACAGCCCGGATCCGGACTACAACGGTTCCGACAGCTTGAGCGTGACCAGCAACGACAACGGCAACACCGGCAGCGGCGGACCGCAGACCGATGTGGACGCCGTCGCGATTACCGTCAACCCGGTCAACGACGCACCGGTCAACGCGGTGCCGGGCATCCAGACGGTGGCCGGCGGCATGCTCGAATTCAGCACCGCCAATGGCAATGCGCTGAGCGTGTTCGACGTCGATGCCGATCCGGGGAACGTGCAGGTCGATTTGTCGGTCACCGCCGGCACGCTCAGCGCGGTTGTGACGCCGGGTGTGGTGATCAGTGACAACGGCACCGCTGCGGTCACGCTGGTCGGTTTGCAGGCCGACGTGAACCTGGCCATGGACGGGCTGGTCTACGTTGCCGCCGGCACCGGCACCGGCACCGACACCTTGACGATGCTGAGCAATGACCTGGGCAACACCGGTGCCGGCGGTCCGCTGACCGATACCGACACCGTGACCCTGCTGATTGATGAAGCACCCAGCGTCACCGCCAGCAACCCGGCGCCCGGGGCGGTGACCGGCACGACCCCGGCCCTGTCGATCAGCTTTAGCGAGGCGATCGACGCGGCGGTCAACTACGCCACGCTGAGCTGTGGCGGCGGTCCGAACCTGATCACCGCCGGCCAGAGTGGCAGCAACGTCACGGTGCTCACGCCAAGCTACACCAGCCCCCTGCCCGAAGGCGCGGCCTGCACGTTGACGATCCTGGCCGCGGCGATCACCGATGTGGATACCATCGATCCGCCTGACAATATGGAGGCGGACTACGTTGTGAACTTCACGGTGGATGTGGCACCAACGGTGACTGCGACCAATCCGACTGCCGGCGTTACCACTGCCAACAACGTTGCGCTCAGTGTCAGCTTCAGTGAGCCGGTCAATGCCACCAACGCGGTGACGCTGACTTGCGGTGGGCCCAATTTGATCACCGGCGGCGCCAGCGCGAGCGGCGTCACAACGCTGACCCCGAGCTACATCGCACCCCTGCCATCAGGTGCCTGCACCCTGACCGTACTCGCCTTGGCGGTAAGCGACGTCGACAGCGCCGACCCGCCGGACAACCTGCCCGCCAACGTCGTCATCAACTTCACGGTCGATTCCCCGCCGGGTTTCGTCAGCGCAATCCCGGCCGAGGGTGCCGTGGTCGGCACCGGTCAGGTGGTGAGTTTCACTTTCGATGAGCCAATTGAGGACCTCGGTTCAGGGATCGTCCTGATCTGTGGCGGCGGCGGAGTGGGCGGCGCGACCTCGGTCTCAGGCAACACGATCAGCTTCACTCCCACGGCGCTGGTGGCGGGGAGCAGCTGCACCGCGACCGCGGTGGCAGCCAATATCGGCGATCTCGATCCCTTCGATCCGCCGCAGAATCCGGTGGCCGATGTCGTGCGCAACTTCAGCGTCGATGCGGCCCCGACGGTGCTCAACACAACGCCGGCAGACGGGGCCATCGACGTCTCGTTGCTCGGCGTGGTGGTCTACACATTCAGCGAGCCCGTCAACTTCGCTATCGGTAGTTTCACCTACGTCTGCAACGGCAACCCGGTGACCTTCAATGTCGCAGGCAATGGCACGGTCAGCGCCACGCTGACGCCGACGGCACTGCTGCCTACCAACGTACCCTGCACAGTAACCGCCTTGGCAGCAGGGATCACCGATGTAGACGCGGCCGATCCGCCCGACAACATGATTGGAAATGTCGCCATCAGCTTCACCACGGTCGACGATCAGCCGCCCAGCGTTACCGTCAGCACCCCTGCTCCAGGCGAGACCACCGCCAACAACGTCGCGCTGAGCATCAGCTTCAGCGAGGCTATCGATGCGGCGGTCAACTACGCCACATTGACCTGCGGCGGCGGTCCGAACCTGATCACAGCCGGCCAGAGCGCCAGCAATGTGACGGTGCTGACTCCGACCTACAGCGGCCCGTTGCCCAACGGCGCCAGCTGCACGCTGACGATCCTGGCGGCCAACATCACCGATGTCGACCTGATCGACCCACCCGACAACATGGTGGCCGACTACGTCGTCAACTTCACGGTCGATGTCGCGCCCGAGGTCGTCTCGACGATTCCCGCCAATGGAGCGATCGACGTGACGACGGCGACCACGATCACGGTCAACTTCAGCGAGGCGGTCGACATCGCTGCCGGCGCCATCACGCTCGACTGCGCCGGTCCGATCACCTTCAACGCCGGCCCCCTGCCCGCCAGCAACGTGACCAGCATCGTGCTGACGCCGAGCAGCCCCCTGCCCGCGGGGACGGTATGCAACGGCAGCGTCGTCGGCGCCAGCGTCACCGACGTCGACACCTTCGATCCGCCGGATCAGGCCGCCAATTTCAGCTGGAGCTTCACCACGATCGACCTGGCGCCCGAGGTTGTCGCCACGACGCCGATCAATGGCGCGATCGACGTCAACCCGAGCGGCACGATCACGATCGACTTCAGCGAGTCGGTGAATTTCGACACCACAGCGAATGCGGCCAACACCAGCTTCGATCTGGAATGCCCAGCGGGCAGCCCGGCCGACTTCACCGTCGCAACCGCGAGTCCGGCAGCGAGCGTGGTGCTTGATCCTCTCGACAACGCCATCGCCGGCGCCACCTGCGCGCTCACGGTGCGCGCTGTCGGCATCACCGACGCCGATCTGATCGACCCACCCGACAACATGGCGGCTGACTTCGTCGCGAGCTTCAGCTTCGGTGCGCTCGCCAACGACGACGGCTATACGGCTACCCCGCACCTGACTCTGGGCATCGGCACGGGCGCACCTCAGGGCGGCGGCGTGCTGGCGAACGATCTGATCGGCGGCGGCAGCGTCTCCAGCTTCGGCTTCGCCCCGGCCTGCACCGGCACCGCGCCCGGCAATCAGCTCGATGCCGGCGCCGCCAATGGCCGGCTGATTCTGAATGCCAACGGCAGTTTCAGCTACGAGCCGCCGGCTGCAGTCGCGAGCAGCGCTCGTACCTTCTGCTACACGGTCACTGGTGGCGACACGGCGAACATCGTGTTCACCATCCAGAACACCGAACTGGTGTGGTTCGTCAATGCGGCCGCTGCGGGCGGTGGCATCGGCACCCAGGCGCGGCCGTTCCAGACGGTCAATGCGGCGGGCGCTGTCGACACGGCCAACGACACGATCTTCATCGCCAGCGGCAACTATCCGGCGACCGAGCTCTTTCTGGAACTGAACGGCCGCATCATCGGCGCGGCCTCCACCCAGACGGTGGATGCTTTCACCGGTATCACTCCCGTTGCCGGCAGTGCCTTCCCGGCGGTGGGCGGCGTGGCACCGGTGATTACCTGCAGTAACGAGGACTGCATCGAACTCAGCAGCGTGGCCGGAAATGCGCATGTGCTGCGCGGCTTCACGATCGGCGACTCCGGTGCGGGTTCGGGTCGCGATATCCGCGGCAACAACTTCGGCACATTGACTGTTGCCGAGCTCACCCTGACCGGCAACGGCACGGCGCTGAGTCTGACCAACGGCACGCTCAACGGGAACTTCCTCGACATCAATACCACCACGGGGGACGACGGCATCCAGCTGTCGGGCGTGGGTGGGACGTGGACGGTCACTGGCGCGGTCGACATCGGCAATGTCTCCGGGTTTGGGTTTGGCATCGACATTCGTCTGACACCGGCCGGCGGCAGCGCGACGTTCGTCGGTGGCGTGAACATCAAT